>NZ_JBHVEU010000383.1:0-8583 GCF_042802075.1 Kitasatospora sp. NPDC057518 | reverse complement strand
GGCCCGACCCGGCTCACCGGGTCGGGCCTCCGTCACGTCCTCGGCCTCCCGGTCCTCAGATCCCCAGCACCCTGCCGAGGTCGTACGAGACCGGCTCCTCCAGCTGCGCGTAGGTGCAGCTCTCCGGCGTGCGGTCCGGGCGCCAGCGGCGGAACTGCGCGGTGTGCCGGAACCGGGTGCCCTCCATGTGGTCGTACGCGACCTCGACCACCCGCTCGGGGCGCAGCGCGATCCAGGAGAGGTCCTTGCCACCGGTCCAGCGACTGACCGCGCCGGGCAGCCGGCCCTCGGCGTGCGCCGCCTCGTCCGCCCAGCCGCCCCACGGGTGCCGGGACAGGTCGTCCATCCGCAACGGGGCCAGTTCCTCGGCGAGTTCGCGGCGGCGGGCCATCGGGAAGGCGGCGCAGACGCCGACGTGCTGCAGCCGGCCGCCGTCGTCGAAGATGCCGAGCAGCAGCGAGCCGACCACCGGGCCGCTCTTGTGCTCGCGGTAGCCGGCCACCACGCAGTCGGCGGTGCGCTCGTGCTTGATCTTGTACATGCTCCGCTCCCCCGGCCGGTACGGCTGGTCCAGCGGCTTGGCGACCACCCCGTCCAGCCCGGCGCCCTCGAACTCGGCGAACCAGGTCCGGGCGAGGTCGAGGTCGGTGGCGGCGGGGGCGGTGAACACCGGGTCGGCGGCGTCGGCGAGCGCGGCCTCCAGGGCCGGGCGGCGCACCGACAGCGGCTCGTCCACCAGCGAGTCGTCACCGAGGGCGAGCAGGTCGAAGGCGACGAAGGAGGCCGGGGTCCGCTCGGCGAGCAGCTTCACCCGGCTCGCGGCCGGGTGGATGCGCTCCAGCAGCTCCTCGAAACGCAGCCGGCCGTCCCGGGCGATCACCACCTCGCCGTCCAGCACGCAGCGCGGCGGCAGCTCCCGCCGGAACGCCTCGACCAGCTCGGGGAAGTACCTGGTCAGCGGCTTGCCGGTACGGCTGCCGAGCTCCACCTCGTCGCCGTCGCGGAACACGATCGAACGGAAGCCGTCCCACTTGGCCTCGTACTGCATCCCGGGCGGGATCTCGGCCACCGACTTGGCGAGCATCGGCGCCACCGGTGGCATCACGGGCAGGTCCATGCGAACGATCCTCGCCCGCTTCGCCCCGGGGCGCGCGCCGGGCGCCCGGCCCTTAGCGTGAAGGGCATGGGCTCAGCCGTGGAACTGGAAGTCGCCGGGCGCACCGTCCGGCTGTCGAACCCGGACAAGGTGTACTACCCCGAGCGCGGCTTCACCAAGCTGGACGTCGCGCAGTACTACCTGGCCGTCGCCGACGGGGTGCTGCGCGGACTGCGCGACCGGCCGACCACTCTGCAGCGCTTCCCCGACGGGGTGGACGGCGAGTTCTTCTACCAGAAGCGCGCGCCCAAGGGCCTGCCGGAGTGGCTGCCCACCGCCCGGATCGAGTTCCCCAGCGGCCGCTCCGCCGACGAGATCTGCCCCACCGAGCCGGCCGCCGTCCTGTGGGCCGCCAACCTGGGCTGCCTCACCTTCCACCCCTGGCCGGTGCGGCGCTCCGACACCGGCCACGTCGACGAGCTGCGCATCGACCTCGACCCGCAGCCCGGCACCGACTTCCACGACGCCGTCCGCGCCGCCCACGAACTGCGCGCCCTGCTGGAGGAGTACGGGCTGCGCGGCTGGCCCAAGTCCTCCGGCGGGCGCGGCCTGCACGTGTACGTGCCGCTGGTGCCCGAGTGGACCTTCACCGACGGGCGGCACGCGGTGATCGCCCTCGGCCGGGTCCTGGAACAGCGGATGCCCGGGAAGGTCACCACCGCCTGGTGGAAGGAGGAGCGCGGCGAACGGATCTTCGTCGACTACAACCAGATGGCCCGCGACCGCACCATCGCCTCCGCCTACTCCCTGCGCGCCCGCCCCCGCGCCACCGCCTCCGCCCCGCTGCACTGGGAGGAGCTGGACGACGCCGCCCCCGAGGACTTCGACCTGCGCACCCTCCCCGCCCGCTTCGCCGAACTCGGCGACCTCAACGCCGGGATGGACGGCCAGGCCTTCCGCCTGGAGCCCCTGCTGGAGCTGTACGACAAGCAGCTCCACGACGAGGGCCTCGGCGAACTCCCCTACCCGCCCGACCACCCCAAGGCCGCCGGCGAACCCACCCGGGTGCAACCGAGCCGGGCCAAGAAGAAGTAGGACGCTCCGTCCGCTCCGGAGCCTCAGCCCCGCGCACCCACCGGCGCCAGCTCGGCGACGATGCGGACGGCCTCGGCGATCTGCCCGTCCGTCAGGTCTCCCCGGGCGGTGAGGCGCAGGCGGGAGATGCCGTCCGGGACGGACGGCGGGCGGAAGCAGCCGACGGCGAGGCCCGCGCGGCGGCAGTCGGTGGCCCAGGCGACGGCGGCCTCCGGGCCCGGGGCGCGGACGGAGACCACCGCGGCCTGCGGCTCGCAGGCGTGCAGCCCGGCGGCGGTGAGCTGCCGGGCCAGGGTGCGGGCGACCTCGCGGGCGCGCTCGGCGCGGGCCGGCTCGGCGCGCAGCAGGCGCAGCGCGGCGAGGGCGGCCCCGGCGGCGGCCGGGGCGAGGCCGGTGTCGAAGATGAAGGTGCGGGCGGTCTCGGTGAGGTGCCGGATCACCCGGCGCGGGCCGAGGACGACGCCGCCCTGCGAGCCGAGCGACTTGGACAGGGTGGCGGTGGCCACCGTGTCCGGCTGCCCGGCCAGCCCGGCCGCGGCGAGCGCCCCGGTGCCGCCGGGGCCGAGCACGCCCAGCCCGTGCGCGTCGTCCACCAGCAGCGCGGCGCCGTGCGCGCGGACGGCCTGCGACAGCGCGGGCAGCGGGGCCGCGTCGCCGTCCACCGAGAACACCGAGTCGGTGACCACCAGCGCCCGCCGCTGCGCCCGCCCGGCGAGCACCTCGGCCACGGCCGCCGGGTCGCTGTGCGGGGCCCGGTGGACGTCGGCGCGGGAGAGCCGGCAGCCGTCGATGAGGGAGGCGTGGTTGTAGGCGTCGGAGACGATCAGGGTGTCCGGGTCGGTGAGCGCGGTCAGCGCCGCGAGGTTGGCCGTGTACCCGGAGGAGAACACCAGCGCGGCCTCCACCCCGCAGAACTCGGCCAGCTCCTCCTCCAGTTCGCTGTGCAGCGCCGTCGTCCCGGTCACCAGCCGCGACCCCGTCGAGCCCCCGCCCCACCGCAGCGCCGCGTCCGCCGCCGCCCGGGCGACCACCGGATGCCTGGTCAGCCCCAGGTAGTCGTTCCCCGCGAGGTCCAGCACCGCGTCGTCCGCCCCCCGACTGCGCAACGTCCGCGTCAGCCCGGCCTCCGCCCGCATCGCGGCCGTCTCGTCGAGCCAGTCGAAGACGTGCGCGGGGGCGGGAGCGGCGAGGGCGGAGGGGCGCGGCTCGGCCGCGAGCGGATGGTTCATGCCCGGCACTCTGGCATGCCACCGCGCGTCGGGCAATGTGCGGATCGGCACATATCGACGCGCTGATCCTGTCGCGATTTCCTCGGGTGATGTCGCCGGTCATCCACTCCAGCGGCTGTTCGGGAGTGCTCCCGAACAGCCGCCGGAAGAGGCGGTCAGAGCGGCAGGCTCTGCCAGGGGCCGAAGGTGGTGGGGGTGGTGGCCGTGCGGAGGTACACCCGGCCGTCGGTGCCGATGGCGAAGAGGTGGAGGACGCCGGTGCCGTCGGTGAGGGCGGCCGGGTGGTCGAGGACGGTGCCGCCGAGGTCCTGCCAGGGGCCGTAGCCGTTGTCGGGGGCGGTCTGGGCGGTGGTGCTGACGCCGCCGGCGGCGTTGCGTTCGAACAGGACGACGCGGCCGGCGAGGGTGGCCGTGGCCGGTTCGCCGACGCCGCCGTGGCCGCCGAGGGGGGCCGGGGTCCGGCTCCACGGTCCGCCGGGCCGGGTCTGGTAGCTGACCAGCACCGCGCCGGTGCCGACCTCGCGGTAGGCGAGTTCGATGCGGCCGTCCTGGTCGAGGGCGGCCTTGGGCGGGCTGGCCGGGCGGGCGTCCGGGATCGGGTCGGGGCCGGTGATGGCGCCGTTCGGGGTGCTCTGGTGCCAGCCGAGGACGGCGGTGCGGGTGGCGGCGAACACCTCGATCGCCCCGGCGCCGTTGCGGATCGCGGTGACCGGGTCCTGGAGGTCGGTGCCGCCGAAGTCCGTCCAGGTGCCCGTCCACACCCCGCCCGGGGTGGTCTGCCGGATGCCGCTGAGGCCGCCGCCGCCGTTCTTGACGAAGAGTTCCAGCCGCCCGTCCAGGGAGTTGGCGACGGCGGGTACGCCGACCTGGTCCTCGTTGCCGAGTCCGGTGTTGGGGTTGCCGTGGTCGGCCCAGCTGTCCCACCAGCGGCCGTTGGGCACGGCCTGCGGCAGGGAGAGGAGGTGGTGGTCGGTGAGACGGCGGGCGAAGACCTCCAGCCGGCCGTCGGCGTTGGTGCCGACGGCGATGCCGGGGGCGATCCGCCCGCCGGGGTCGGCCATCCGGAGCGGGCCGCCCCAGCTGCCGTCGGCCTGGCGCCAGTAGGTGTGGAGGGCGCCGGCCCGGACGATGAAGACCTGCGGGCGGCCGTCCTGGTTGAGCCCGGCCCAGGAGGTGCCGCGCGACCAGCGGTAGTACATCCGGGAGAACCAGAGGGCGGAGTAGTTCCCGTCGGAGTGGTCGTGGCCGGCGTACTCGGAGAAGTACACGCCCTTGGCGCCGGCCGTCGCCGGGTCGAGGTTCACCGGGGCGTCGCCGATGTTGTAGTCCCGGTAGTTCACCTGGATCAGGTTGCCGCCGTAGAGGCCGGCGGCCTGGCCGGCGAACTTCGCGGCGGCGACGTGGTCGGAGTGGTCACCGGAGTAGCGGCGGTCCGGGAGTTCGTCCTGGGCCCGGAGCACGGTCGGCCGGTAGGTCGCCATCAGCTGGCGCAGTACTTCGACGACGTCGGCGGCCGTGTAGGTGGACGGCCCGGACAGCGGGCTGTCCTTCGGGACGACGGTGGTGTCGGTGCCGCCGTTCAGCACGCCGCCGAGCCGGGCGTCGTGCAGGTTGAGGAAGACCAGGTGCACCGGCCGGCCCTTGAGGACGTACCGCTCGACCTGCTTGCCGGCGACCGTCCAGGCCTCGGCCGTCCAGTGGCCGACCTCGTCGGTGGCCGGGTCGGTGTCGCCGACCCCGGTCATCCGGGAGTAGGCGTTGACGGCGCCCATCTGCCGGTTCCAGGTGCGCAGCGGTTCGCCGGCGGTGTCCCAGCAGACGGTGGCGCAGGGGTCGCCGGTCGCGTTCCCCGCGGTGACGAAGACGGTGACGGACGGCGTGCCGTCGGCGAGGGCGTTGGAGAGGTCCGGGTTCATGAAGAGGATGTCGTCGTCCTCGTGCGCGACGATCTGCATGAACAGCGGTCCGGAGCCGGTGGCCGCGGTTCCGGGTACGGCTGCGGCTCCGGGCACGGCTCCGGGTTCGGCCGCGGCCGCGCGGGTCGCCGTCGCCTTGGTCAGGACGGGTGCGGCGAGGGCGGTGAGCGCGACGGAGGCGAGGAGTTGTCGTCGTCCGATTGCCATGGGATCCCCCAATTCGAGATCGGGACGTGAGCATGCCAGAAGGAGGTTAACCCATCCCCGGGTCCACAATGCCGTGCGCCGCATTCCGTGAACGTGTCGTACTGGAAAGACAGTTGACGCACGCTCAAACGTCTTCGCCCACTTCCTTCCCGGTATCCTCGTTTCCGGACGAACCCGTTCCTCCGTCGGGCCGCACACCCCGGCCGACCACGGCGTTTCCCCCGTTCCCGCCGGTTTCCCTCCGCTTTCCCGCCGGTCCGCCGCACGGTTTCCCACCGGTTTCCCACCGGCTTCCCACCGGCTTCCCACCGGCTTCCCACCGGCTTCCCCCTGGTCCACCGCGCGCTTTACCGCCGGTCCGCCGCGACGCCCCGGAGCGGGACGGACGCCCCGCCGCCGTCCCGCACCGCCTGATCGACGTCCGCGGAATCCCGTCCGGCCCTCCCCTCGCGGCACCGGGCTTTGCCCGGGGTGGCGGCGAGCAGGCAAGATAGCCGGGTGACCCTCCTTGATCTGATGCCGAAGCCCGCCACCCCCGACGCGCTGTACGAGACCTTCGCAGCCTGGTCGGAGGAGCGCGGGATCACGCTGTACCCGGCACAGGAGGAGGCGCTGATCGAGCTGGTGTCGGGGAACAACGTGATCCTCGCGACGCCGACCGGGTCGGGCAAGAGCCTGGTGGCGGCGGGGGCGCACTTCGCCGCGCTGGCGGAGGGGAAGCGGACCTTCTACACCGCGCCGATCAAGGCACTGGTCTCGGAGAAGTTCTTCGACCTGGTGAAGATGTTCGGCACCGAACAGGTCGGCATGATGACCGGCGACGCGAGCGTCAACCCGACCGCGCCGATCATCTGCTGCACCGCCGAGGTGCTCGCCCAGATCGCGCTGCGCGACGGCACCCGGGCGGACATCGGCCAGGTGGTCATGGACGAGTTCCACTTCTACGCGGAGCCGGACCGCGGCTGGGCCTGGCAGATCCCGCTGCTGGAGCTGCCGCAGGCGCAGTTCCTGCTGATGTCCGCGACGCTCGGCGACGTCCGCCGCTTCGAGGAGGACCTGACCCGCCGCACCGGCCGGCCGACCACGGTGGTGCGCAACGCGACCCGCCCGGTGCCGCTGTTCTACGAGTACCGCCGCACCTCGATGCACGAGACCCTGGAGGAGCTGCTGCAGACCGGCCAGGCGCCGGTCTACGTCGTGCACTTCACCCAGAAGGAGGCGGTGGACCGGGCCCAGTCGCTGATGAGCATCAACATGTGCTCGAAGGCGGAGAAGGAGGCCATCGCCGACCTGATCGGCGGTTTCCGCTTCACCACCAAGTTCGGCCGCAACCTGTCCCGTTACGTGCGCCACGGCATCGGCGTGCACCACGCGGGCATGCTGCCGAAGTACCGCCGGCTGGTCGAACGCCTCGCCCAGGCGGGCCTGTTGAAGGTCATTTGCGGCACCGACACGCTCGGCGTCGGCGTCAATGTGCCGATCCGCACGGTGCTGTTCACCGCCCTGTCCAAGTACGACGGGCAGCGCGTGCGCATCCTGCGCGCCCGCGAGTTCCACCAGATCGCCGGCCGGGCCGGCCGGGCCGGTTTCGACACCGTCGGCCAGGTGGTGGCCCAGGCGCCGGAGCACGTGATCGAGAACGACAAGGCGATCGCCAAGGCCGGGGACGACCCGAAGAAGAAGCGCAAGGTCGTCCGGAAGAAGGCCCCGGAGGGCTTCGTCGGCTGGACCGAGGAGACCTTCGACAAGCTGATCGGCGCCGACCCGGAGCCGCTGGTCTCCCGGTTCAAGGTGAGCCACGCGATGCTGCTGTCGGTGATCGGCCGCCCGGGCAACGCCTTCGAGGCGATGCGCAAGCTGCTCACCGACAACCACGAGGACCGCGCCGCGCAGCGCCGGCACATCCGCACCGCGATCGCCATCTACCGCTCGCTGCTGGAGGGCGGCGTGGTGGAGCGGCTGCCGGAGCCGGACGCCGAGGGCAGGATCGTCCGCCTCACCCTGGACCTCCAGGAGAACTTCGCGCTCAACCAGCCGCTGTCCACCTTCGCGCTGGCCTCCTTCGAACTGCTCGACCCGACCTCGCCCTCGTACGCGATGGACGTCGTCTCCATCGTCGAGGCGACCCTGGACGACCCGCGCCAGATCCTCGCCGCGCAGCAGAACAAGGCCCGCGGCGAGGCCGTCGGCGAGATGAAGCGCGACGGCATCGAGTACGAGGAGCGGATGGAGCGGCTCCAGGAGATCACCTACCCGAAGCCGCTGGAGGAGCTCCTCACCCACGCCTACGAGGTGTACCGCCGGGCGCACCCGTGGATCGGCGACCACCAGCTGCAGCCGAAGTCGGTGGTCCGCGACCTGTACGAGCGGGCGATGACCTTCTCGGACTACGTCGGCTTCTACGAGCTGGCCCGCACCGAGGGCATCGTGCTGCGCTACCTGGCCGGCGCGTACAAGGCGCTGGAGCAGACCGTCCCCGAGGACGTGAAGACCGACGACCTCAAGGACGTCATCGCCTGGCTCGGCGAGCTGGTCCGCCAGGTCGACTCCAGCCTGCTGGACGAGTGGGAGCAGCTGGCCAACCCGACCGAGCCGCAGGCCGCCGAGGTGCGGCTGGACGACAAGCCGGCGCCGGTCACCGCCAACGCCCGCGCCTTCCGCGTCCTGGTGCGCAACGAGATGTTCCGCCGGGTCGAGCTGTGCGCGCTGGAGCACTACGAGGAGCTCGCCGACCTGGACGGCGAGTACGGCTGGGACGCGGACCGCTGGGCGGACGCCATGGACGGGTACTGGGAGGAGTACGACGACCTCGGCACCGGCCCGGACGCGCGCGGCCCGAAGATGCTGCTCATCGAGGAGGAGGACTCCTCCTGGCGGGTCCGGCAGATCTTCGACGACCCGGAGGGCGACCACGACTGGGGCATCAGCGCCGAGGTCGACCTGTACGGCTCGGACGAGGAGGGCCGCGCGGTGCTGCGGGTGACCTCGGTGGACCGGCTCGGCGGCTGAGCCGGCTGTACGTCGACGCCGGATGTACGTC
>NZ_JBHVEU010000382.1:0-8625 GCF_042802075.1 Kitasatospora sp. NPDC057518 | reverse complement strand
GCGCCGGCCCGGGGGTCGTCCCCGTCGTTCCGGTGGGTGCGGTCGTTCCGATGCGGTCAGCCGCCGCTGCCGTAACTGGTGTTCGCGCAGATGTCGTCGTCCGCCGAGCGGGCGTCGTTGGTGATGGTGGTCGGCAGCGGCTGCGGGGGCGCCGGGACGCCCGGGGTGGCGGCCGTCGCGCCGCCGCCCGCGGGGGCACCGGTCGACATCCCCATCGCGGCCGCGAAGTCCTGGCCGGTGATCACCGAGATGCCCCGGGCGGTGCTGGACTCCAGGCTGGCGCCGGGGAACAGCGCGGCGACCTTCTCGGCGTTCGCCTTCTGCCCGGAGCCGTACTCGATCGTGGTGGTCTTGTACTTGGTGCTCGCCGCCTGGCCCGCCGTGCTGGCGGTGAACTTGGCGCCCTTCAGCAGTTCGGTCGCCTTGCCGGCCAGGCCGTTGGTCATCGTCCCGTTGTAGACCGCCACCCTGATCGCCGAGTTGGACGTGTCCGCGGCCGGGGCGGCCGGGGTGGTGGGCGCGGCGGGCTGCTGCGGAGCCGGGCCGGTGCCGTCCGCCGGGGCGTCCGGCTGCTGGCCGGTGGCGTTCTGGCCGTCGATGGTCTGGTCGGCCTTGAGGGTCTCCCAGAGCTTGTTGGCGTCCGGCTGGACCAGGTCGAGGTCCTTGTCCTGGGTGCGGAAGCGCCAGGGTGCCGTCACGAACTTCAGGTCGTGCATGTCGATGTTCTTCAGCGACAGGCCGAAGGAGGCAAGCTTGTCGGCCGAGTCCAGGCCCGGGTCGACGACCAGCGACTTGGTCGCGGCGTCGGCCAGCGGCAGGAGGGTGGTGGGGTTCATCCCCTCCTTCTTGATCTTGGTGGCGAGCGAGCCGAGGAAGGCCTGCTGGCGCTTCATCCGGCCGATGTCCGAGCCGTCGCCGATGCCGTGCCGCAGCCGGACGTAGTCGAGCGCCTGCTGGCCCTCGACGGTCTGCTTGCCCTGCGGGAGGACGAGGTCGCCCTTCCTCTTCAGGTTGGGGTTGATGTCCCCCTCGTAGATCGGCTTCGGCAGGCAGATGTCCACGCCGTTCACGGCCTTGGTCATCGCGGCGAAGCCGTTGAAGTCGACGACCAGGGTGTGGTCGACGCGGATTCCGGTGAGCTTCTCCACCGTGTTCTGGGTGCAGGCCGGGTTGCCGTCGTCGCTGCCGCCCATCGAGAACGCGGCGTTGAACAGGTCGGTGTTGCCGCCCTTGGTCCACTTGCCGTTGGGCAGCTTGCAGGACGGCAGCTCGACCTTGGCGTTGCGCGGTATCGAGATGCCGACGGCGTGCTTGTGGTCGGCGTAGACGTGCAGCAGGATCGTGGTGTCCGAGCGGGCGCCGCCGTCGTCGGCGCCGCCGCCGAGGTCGGAGTTGTTCTTGCCGCGGCTGTCCGAGCCGATCAGCAGCACGTTGACCGGCCTGTTGCCGTCCGCGTCGGCCTTCGCCTCCGGGGGGCGGTTGCGGGCTATGGCGTCGGCGTCGAAGGACTTGATGTTGGCGTTCAGCTTGAGGTAGATCGCGCCGCCGACACCGGCGATGACCACCAGCACGCCCGCCGTCGACCAGGCGACGATCTTCTTCACGTTCTTCTTGGGCTTGGCGCTCTTGCGCGCCGCGGCCCGGCCGCCGCCCGCGGCGGCCGCGGCACCCGCGGTGGCCGAACCGCCACCCTTGCCCTGCGCGGCACGGCGGGCCTCCGCCCGGCCACCGCTGCGCGGACCGGGCACTGAACTCTCCGCACCTTCCGTCGTGGGCATGTCCTCGCCCCGAGCCGGGCTCTCGCCCCTCCGACCTGACATGCGCGTACCTTTCACCGACGGAAGCGACGCCCCTGACGATCCGGCGCACCGCACACAGAGAGACGGCCCGAACCGTTCCCAGGTTGCACATACGACCGTCACCACTAACCGACGATCGTGGCTTCCGATCATATTTAGGCCCGACACGATCACCGACCCTCGGCCCTCGGACAACCCCGCCGACCGACGGGCAACACCACCGCAGAACAGTCGAAAACGCCCGATTACGACGTGACCCATGCCACTCCACCGGTCCGCGTCCACGCCGAATTCCAGCCACCGGCACGGCAGGTGGGGGCGCCGCACGATCGGCACCGGCCGCGGGGCGCGAACCGGCCACGGACGGCAGCGGATCGGCCCGCCCCCGGACCAGGCACCCCAACGCCCTCGCACGCACCGGAGTTGGGCACGCGGGGCACACCCGGGCGGCTTCCGCCAGGACCGGCCGCGGCCCGTGACGGTGCGCGGCTCCGGGCGGCGGAACGCCCACGCCCGGGAACGACGGAGGCCGGATCGGAGAACATCCCGATCCGGCCTCGGTGCGGTGGGGCGCCAGGGGCTCGAACCCTGAACCTACGGATTAAAAGTCCGCAGCTCTGCCAATTGAGCTAGCGCCCCGCGGCCCTGGAACACCCGGGGTTCCGGGTGGGAGGACCACGGCGATCCTACCCGGTGGGGCCCAGGGCTCCGCCAGTGGATTGCGCGGGCGTGCCGGGGTTGTGGAGCGGGTCTTGAGGCGGTGTGTAGTGGGCGGCGCGGACCCGGCGGAGCCAGGCCTCGACGGGGCGCGGGTCGGGCGCGGCGGGCAGCACGCCGGGGCCGGCGAGGCGGTCGGCGGCGTCGGCCAGCAGGCCCTCCGCGAGGGTGGGGTGGTCGGCGATGCGTTCGCCCAGTTCGCGGATGCGTTCGGGGTCGGGCAGCCGGATCGGGTTGCGGCCGGTCTCGTGCAGGCGGACGGCCTGCTCGACCAGCCGGACCAGGTGCCGGGCGTGCTTGGCGGCCCGGCGGCGGGTGGCCGGGTCGGTGGTGTCGCGGGTCAGCAGCTTGCGGAACTGCTGGTCGGCGTAGCCGAGGTAGGCCTTCCGTACGGCCGGTGCGCTGAGGAAGGCCGTGCGCAGGCCGACCAGTTCGTCGCCGAGCGGGGTGCGGACCTCGTAGAGCCCGTCCGGCAGCCAGACCAGCTCGGAGGCGGTCGGGTTGCAGCCCAGCGCCAGCCGGCACCACTTGGCGGCCTCGTGCAGGGTGAGGTCCGGCGCGGTGGTCACCTGGGACTCGGCCGGGCGGTGCAGGCCGTGCAACTCCTCGGTGGGGGTGGCGAACAGGCCCAGCCGGTCGAGGTCGGAGCCGGCGTGGGCGAAGCCGTACGCGGTGGAGCCGACGATGCCGGAGAGCAGCACCGTGCCGGGGACGGACGGAGGGACGGGAGCAGCGGGAACGGCGGACATCGGCGGACTCCTCTCGTACGGACGGGCGGGCACCGCATCCTCGTCCGGGCATCCTCGCCGGAGCGGGCCGCGCCGGGCGAGCGAATTCCGCTCCGGCGCCGGCCCGGCCGCCGATACCGGGCCCCGAGGATCGCGGCCCCGCGGGCGGCCGCGGCGGGTGTCCCCGGCCGGGCCGCCGGGTAGCGTACGGGCCATGTCGACCACCCTGACCGATGAGGTCCTGATCGTCACCGGCGCGAGCCGCGGCATCGGTGCCGCCACCGCCCTGCTGGCCGCCCGCCGCGGCTACCGGGTCTGCGTCAACTACCGTACGGACGAGGCCAACGCGGCCGCCGTCGTGGAGAAGATCCGGGCCGACGGCGGCACCGCCCTCGCGGTCCGCGCCGATGTCAGCCGCACCGCCGAGGTGGAGCGGCTGTTCACCACCGTGGACGCCGAACTCGGCCCGCTCACCGGGCTGGTGAACAACGCCGGCACGCTGGAGAAGCAGTGCCGGCTGGAGGAGATCGACGAGGACCGGCTGAACCGGATCTGGGCCGCCAACATCACCGGCCCGTTCCTCTGCGCGGCCCAGGCCGTCCGCCGGATGTCCACCCGGTACGGCGGGCACGGCGGCGCCATCGTCAACGTCGGCTCGGCGGCCTCCCGGATCGGCTCACCGAACGAGTACGTCGACTACGCGGCCGCCAAGGGCGCGGTGGACTCGATGACCCGCGGCCTGGCCCTGGAGGTCGCCGCCGAGGGCATCCGGGTCAACACGGTGCGGCCGGGGCTGATCCACACCGGCATCCACGCGCTCGGCGGCGAGCCCGGCCGGGTCGACCGGGTCGCGCCCAACCTGCCGATGCGCCGCGGCGGGCAGCCGGAGGAGGTCGCCGAGGCGGTCCTCTTCCTGCTCTCCCCGGCGGCCTCGTACACCACGGGGGCGTTCCTGGAGGTCTCGGGCGGGCGCTGAACAGCCCGGTTCCGTACCGGAGGGGGCCGGTTTCGGCCAGCGTCGTCCCGCCACCGAGCGGCCCCCTCCGGTTTCCTTCCGCCCGTCCGCCCCCGCCCGTACGGTGGTGGCCATGACCGACGCCTTCATCGACATCCCCGGTGTGCGCAACTTCCGTGACGCGGGCGGGATCGGCGCCCTCCGCCGGGGCGTGCTGTACCGCTCCGGGTCCTTCCACACCCTCACCGAGGAGGGCGCCCGGCGGCTCAAGGCGCTCGGCCTGCGGACGGTGTTCGACCTGCGCAGCGCGTTCGAGCTGCGGACCTGGCCGGACCAGCGGCACGGCCTCGACCACGAGTCCCTCAACCTGCCGACCCTGCCCGCCGACCGCAAGGACGTCGACCGGCCCTGGCCCGAGGACCAGGCGGCCCTCTACCCCTTCATGGCCGAGACGGCCGGCCCCTCGCTGGCCGCCGTGGTCCGCCGCCTCGCCGCGCCGGACTCACTGGCCGCCGTCGTCCACTGCGCCGTCGGCAAGGACCGCACCGGCCTCACCATCGCCGTCCTCCAGTCCCTGCTGGGCGCCTCCGAGGCCGAGATCACCACCGACTTCCTGCGCTCCAACGTCGGCCTCGGCCTCGACAAGGGCCCCACCCCGTACGTCGACGAGACCGGCACCGAGCGGATCTCCCGCCCGGTCGACGCCGGGCACCTCGCCTCCTCGCTGGCCTGGATCCACGACCACCACGGCAGCGTCCCCGACTACCTGCGCCACCACGGCACGACGGACGCCGAACTCGACGCCGTCCGCGCCAAGCTCTCGGACTGACCGGCCGTCAGCCCTCCCGGCGCTCGAAGCGCCACCACTGCGCCGGGGCGTCGGCGTCCTCCCGCTGGTGGACGTCGGCCTCCGGGGTGTCGCCCGCCGTCAGGGGCTTGCCGCTGATGAAGCTGGTCACCGTGTAGGTGCCCGGGGCGTCGACGTGGGCCTCCAGCAGCCACTCCTGGGCGCCGAAGGCGTTGGCCGACCACTGCTGGATCCGGACGCCGTCCTCCGTCGAGGCGCCGGCGACGTCCAGGCGCTTCCCGCTGCCGACGTTCTCGATGTGGAACAGCGCGCCGCCCGGGTGGACGGCGGTGAGCCGCCAGAGCCGGGCGTCGCTGCCGTCGTCCGCGCCGAGGACGATCCGGGCGCCGCTGCGCCGGGAGCCGTCGGCGACCCGCAGCAGCAGGCCGCTGCCGACGTTGCGGACGAGGTAGCTGCCGTCGGTGATCGCGGAGTCTGTCACGATCGCAGTCTGCCACCGGGCACCGACAGGCCGTCCCGCACCGCCGTACGGGCCACCGTGCGGGCCACCGTGCGGGCCGCCGGCCGAGGGCTCTCCGCAGGGGGCGCGGAGGAGTTTCCGCCGGACCGGCCCCGCCCCCTATGCTGCGGCGAATGTCCACCGAGCAGATACCGTCGCACCGTCAACAGCCCACCTTCTCCGAAGCCGTGGCCGCCCTGGAGGCCGTGGTCGCGGCCGGGGACGACGAGCGGTTCGGGCCCGCCCTCGGCCTGGTCGGCGGGCTGTTCGGCGCGGCCGACCCGGCGGAGCGGGTGGCGGCCGGCCCCCGGCTGGCCGCGCTGCTGCCGGACGCCCCGCCCTTCCCCCGCGCGCACCTGGCCATGGTGGTGGGCGCCTGCGTCGAGCACGGCGCCGACCCGGTCGCCTGCTCCGGCCCGGTGCTGGCCGGTCTGCGCGGGGCGCTGACCGGCGCGCAGCTGCTGGTCCGGCGCTGGGTCTCCACCGGCGGCGGCCCGCTGCCCAGCGCGGAGGAGGACGATCCGGCCGAGGCGCACGAGCGGATCGCCGACCCGGCGCACCTGGACGAGTGGCACGCGCACCTGGCCGTGGTCGCCTGGTGGACGCTGCACCTGTGGCAGCAGGCGGCCTGGGCGGTGTACGCGCACGCGGAGGTCCGGGCCGAGGCCCGCGCCTCGGGCGTGACCGAGGTGCTCCTGGAGCTGTTCGACCGCTACCAGGGCGAGCAGCACGACTTCAAGGGCCTGGTCCACCTGGCGCTGATGCTGGACGACGAGCCGCTGCTGGTGCTCGACCGCCCCACCGGCACCGGCTACCTGCTGCGGATGAGCGGCCTGAGCGACACCTTCCAGCTGCACACCCTGCTCGCCGACGTGCTGATCGGCGGCGGCCACCTGCCCGGCACCCCGCAGGAGCGGGAGGTGGTGGCGCTGGCCCGGACGGCGTTCCTGGACGGCCGCCGGGTGATCGCCACCGGTGCCTTCAACCTGGTCGCGCCGGACGGCTCCTGGATCTGGAACGAGGGGACGCCGGGCGATATCCCGGTGGTGGACGGCGTGCGCACCCTGGTGCTGGAGCCGCTGCCGTACGAGCGCAGCTGGTCGGCCGGGCGGTTCATCCAGGAGGTTCCGGGCGACCTGCGGCTGGAGCGGGTGCTCGACCCGGTGGAGGCCGCCCGTCGGCTGGCCGCCACGGTGCCGGGGCAGACGCCCGCCGAGGCGTTCCGGTAGACCGGGCGCTCCGGGTCCAGGCGTTCCGGGAGGCCCCGACGGCCCCGCCCGTTCACCGGGTTAGGGTCGGAAGCCGACACAGCCCCCCTACGAGTGGAGTCGACGATGGCGAAGGTCCCGAACGTGATCGCGGCCGCCGCGCCCGCCGCGCTGACCGCGGCGAGCGGTCTGGTCGGCGGTTACGGCGTCGCCCGCTGGAGCGGCCGGCGCGAACTGGGCGGCGCGGTGCTGGCGGTGGCCGGCGCCGGGGCGGCCGCGCAGTGGCGCCGGAGCTCGGGCACGGGCACCGCGGCGGCGCTGACCGGCCTGTACGTGGCGGCCTTCGGCGGCTCGCACCCGCTGGCGAAGAAGATCGGCGCCTGGCCGTCCGTGTTCGCGGTGACCGGCGTGGTCGCGGCGGCCTCCACGGCCGCGACGGCGCTCTCCGCCCGCAAGCGCTAGCCGGCCCTCACCGGACCGCGCGCTCCGCACCGAACCGGGCCTCGAAGGCGGCCCGGTTCGCCGAGACCGGCGCGCGGTCCCAGACCGCGAACACCACCCGGTCGAACGCCGCCCCGTACCGGGCCAGCGCCCCCTCGAAGGCCTCGGCGACCTGCGCCGGGTCGTTGCCGAACACCCCGCAGCCCCAGGCGCCGAGCACCAGCGTGCGCAGCTCGTGCCGGGCGGCCGCGGCGAGCACCCGCACGGCCCGCTCGGCGAGCACGCCGCGGACGTCCGTACCGGGTGAACGCCGTTCCAGCTGACCGGCGTTGGGCGCGGGCGAGGTCAGGAAGGAGACCGGGTACGGCCGCGCCAGCAGCTCGCCGCGCCCGTCCCGGATCACCGGCACCGCCGGCGAGACGATCACCCGGTGGCTGTACCGGAGGTCGGTGGAGGCCCGGTGCGCCTCGTAGTAGTCCGGTGCCTCCAGCAGGCAGCTGTACAGCAGCGCGCTGCGGCACAGGTCCTCCTCCTGGGCGCGGGCGCCGCGCAGGTAGCCGCCGCCGGGGTTGCGCGCGGAGGCGAAGTTCAGCACCCCGACCGGCCCCGCCCCGGCGTCGACCAGCCGGCGGGCGGCCTGGACGCTCCCCTCGGCCGTGACCTCGATCCGCCCGGCCGCCGGCCCCGGCCCGCGGCCGCCCTCCGCCAGCAGCGCGTCCAGCCGCTCCGGCGCGTACGACACCGTGCCGGCCTTCGCCGCCGCCAACTCCTCCCCCACCCGCACGAGTTCACCCCCGGCCGTCCGGTAGCTCCCGCGCTCGGCGATCTCCTCGTTCACCCGTGCCACGTCGTGCAGTCTGCTGCTCATGGCCGCGACGCTACGGGACTACCGCGCCCGTGCGCCACAGGTTATTCTCACTTCCAGAACAACACCCCGGGGGGATGGCGGGGTGTCCGCGTGGGGGAAACGCGAAGGGCCCGCTCCAGGGGAGGAGCGGGCCCTTCGTGCGTTTCACGCGGTCGGCCCGGCCGTGTGGTCGGCCCGGCCGCACGTTCAGCCCGGCCGGCGGTCGGTCACCGCCGGTGCGGCGTCAGTTCTTCCAGCGCGGCTTGCGGTCGTCGCCGCCACCGAAGCCACCCGAACGGCCGCCGCGGTCGTCACGGTCACGGCCACCGCCGAAGCCGCCACGGTCACGGTTGAAGCCACCGCGGTCGGACTGCGGACGGCCACCGGAGCGGTGGTCGTCGCGGCGCGAGAACGGACGGCTGCTGCCGCCGCGCTCGTCACGGTCCCGGCCGAAGGACGGACGGTCGCCGAAGGAGCGGGCCGGACGGTCGCCGCCGCCGAAGCCACCCGAACGGCCGCCGCGGTCGTCGCGGTCGCGGTTGAAGCCACCGCGCTCGCGGTCGCCGCCACCGAAGCCACCCGAACGGCCACCACGGTCGTCACGGTCACGACCGCCACCGAAG
>NZ_JBHVEU010000381.1:0-8686 GCF_042802075.1 Kitasatospora sp. NPDC057518 | reverse complement strand
CAGGGCCTCCCCCAGGCCCGGGGCACCGCCGTCTCCCGCGCTACTTCTTCGGCGTCCACTGCGGGCTGGTGGCGACCGCCCGCAGCTCCGCCTCGGTCAGCAGCGGATCGCCCTTCGACACCAGCGTGACCAGGACCTCCACGCCGTCCGGCCGCATCGCGTCCACGACCTGCACCCCCTTCGGGACCTTGGCCGCCGCGCCGCGTGCCAGGAGCCTCGTCCCGTCCGGCAGGGTCTCCGCGCCCTGGTACGCCTCCGGCCCCGGCCGGTCGTCGGGGGCCTTCGCCCAGTTCTCGACCGTCAGCGTCAGGGTCCCGGTCCGCCCGCCCCCGGCCAGCTCGAAGTCCGCCCGCAGGTCCCGGCTCCTGCGGTCGGCCACGGTCACCCCGGCGGGCAGCAGCCCGGTCAGGACGGACTCGCGGTCCTGCAGCGACAGGCCCGGGTCGATCGCCTCGGTGTCGACGCCGTCGAACCTGAGGGCCGCGACGACCCGGTTCCAGGACGGGTCCGTGACGACGGCCTTCAGCTGGTCCGGCGTGAGCGGCGGGTTGGGCCGGCTGTCCGGCGCGTCCTTCTCCTGGGGCGAGTTCCACTCGCTGAGGCCGATCAGCCCGCCGTCCGGACGGGCCACCGAGGCGCGCCACTCCTTGGTGGTGGCCCGGTGGTCCGGGTACTCGTAGCCCTGGGTGAGCATGAGCTTCGACCCGTCCGGCAGCACGGTGACGGCGCAGGAGTCCAGCGAGGCGAGCTTGAGGTCCGTCGGGCAGGTCTGCGGCTGGACGTCCTTGGGGCGGTGCTTCTGGATGCTGAGGCCCATCAGCGACCGGCCCTGGCCGTCGTCGAACACCAGGTTGGCGTCCGCGTACATCCCCTTGTTCTCGTCGGTTCCGTGCCCCTTCGCGTCGGACACCTGGCCCTTGGGCAGCAGGGCCTGGAAGGTGGCGACCACCTCGTCCCCGGTGATCACCACCGGGGCGGAGGACTTCACCGAGGTCGGGGTGGCCGAGGCGGTGGCGCCTTCGCCGCCGGCGGTGGCCGCCGGGGCGGAGGCCGCGCTCACCGTGCCCGCGTCCCTCGCCCCCGGGAAGCCCAGGTACACCGCGCCGGTGCCCACCAGGGCCAGCGCCGCCGCCCCGCCCACCACGGCGGCGGTCGAGCGGCGGCGCCAGCGGCCGCGGCCGCGCCGGTAGCCGCCCGCGACCAGGTCGGCCTGGCCGGGGCGGAAGCCTTCGCCCGTACGGGTGAGGGCATAGAGAAGATCGTCCTCGAACTTGTCCGGTTCGGACATGGGTGTTCACCGTCTCCTTGCGTCGCGGGTGGTGGTGAGAGGTACCGGGCGGCCGGCCTCAGCGGGCGGCGAGCTCGGCCAGCGAGTCGCCGAGCAGGGTGCGCAGCCGGGCCAGGGCCCGGGTGGTGCGGGTGCGGACGGCCCCGGAGGAGACCCGCATGGCCTCGGCGGTCTCCTCGACGCTGCGGTCCTCCCAGTAGCGCAGCACCAGGACCGCGCGGTCCTTGGGCGGCATCCGGCCGAGCGCGTCGAGGAGGGTCAGCCGCAGCGTGCGGTCGGCGTCCTGCCCCTCCGGCTCCGGCAGGGCGTCGCTGGGGCGCTCGCCGCTGGAGCGGCGGCGCTGCTGGGCGAGGAAGGTGCGCACCATCACGGTGTGGGTGTAGGCCGCCGGGTTGTCGATCCGGCCGCGGCCGGTGAAGGCGCTGCGCCGCCACAGCACGTACATCCTGCTGAGGGCCTCCTGCACGAGGTCCTCGGCGTAATGGGTGTCGCCGCTGGTGAGCAGGCAGGCCGAGCGGTACAGGTGGCCGGTCCGGCCGGAGACGAGTTCCAGGAACTCCGCGTCCTTGGCCTCCCGGCCCGCCCCGATCCACCCCATGCGCCCTGCCCCCCGCGGTCCGCCGTCCCTGACACTTCATCGATGCGGCGGGCGGGCTGCGGTGTTACAGGGGTTCCGGCGGTTCTTCGACGCGCCGGCCCGGTCGGGCCCCGAGCGGTCGGGCCCCGAGCGGGCGGGGGTCGGACGTGAGTCGGGCGTCAGTCGGCGGACTTGCGCCGGTGGTCGCGCAGCACCGTGCCGCCGCCGATCAGCAGGGCGACCAGCAGCGCGCCGACGCCGAGGACGTACGTCGCGGTACGGCCGTCCCGGTCGGCCTGGGTCTCGCCGAGACCCACCGGGCGCGGCACGATCGGCGCGGCGGCGAGCTGCACCGGGGCGTCCGGGGTGGGCGCGAAGGGCGCGTCGTCGGGGGCCTTGGTGACGGCCCTGACCGGGTCCACCACGCCCCAGCCGGTGAAGTTGTCCGGCTCGCGCTGGGTGCGCTGCGCGGTCTGCTCGATCCAGGCCCGCACCTGGGCCGCCTTCCAGTTCGGGTGGGCGCTCCACAGCAGCGCGGCGAGCCCGGAGACGTACGGGGCGGCGAAGCTGGTGCCGTTGTCCACGCACTGGCCGCTCCCGGGCACGGTGGACAGCATGTCGACACCGGGCGCGGCGACCTTCACGAAGCCGCCGTACTGGGAGAACGGCGCGCGCTCGTTGTTGCGGTCGGAGGCGCCGACGGCCAGCACGGTCGGGAAGGCGCCCGGGTAGGTGTCGCCCTCCTTGCCGTCGTTCCCGGTGGAGGCGACCACCACGATGTTCTTCGCCTCGGCGTAGTCGATGATGGCCTTCAGCTCCTGGTACCCGCCGAAGCGGGCGTCGCCCGCGCCGCGCACGTCCTGGGAGATGTTGATGACCTTGACGCCGGGCTGGTCGGCCGCCTTCCTGATCGCCGTGACCAGGGTGGAGACGTCGCCGTTGCCGTCGCTGTCGTTCTGCCGGATCGAGAAGATCCTGGCGTCGGGGGCCAGTCCGACGAAACCGGTGGCCTTCCTGGGGCCGGCCGCGATGATCCCGGCCACCTTGGTGCCGTGGCCGACCGGGTCCTCGATGGACTTGCCCGGGATCGCCTCCTTGGTCTCCCGGTTGACCAGCAGGTTGGGGCCCTCGTCGACCTTTCCGCTCAGCTGCGGGTTGTTGACGTCCACCCCGGTGTCGATGACCGCGACCGTCACGCCCGCGCCGGTGGTCTTCCCGCCCTGCCACAGCTCGTCCAGCAGCAGGCGCTGCAGCGACCACGGCACGGTCGGCACGTCGGGCGCCGGCTTGGGGCAGTCGCCGGCCGCGGCCAGTCCGGGCCCGCCCTCGGCGTACGCCGGGGCGGCGAGCGGGCCGCCCAGCACCGCGAGCGCGGCGAGCGCCGCGGCCGCCTTCCGGTACCCGTGTCGGGACACCCTGCCACCCCTCATGTCGTCCACCCGTGTCGCGCGTCGGGGGCGGGTGCCCGGAATCCGGGTACCCGCCCCCTGCTGTTCCCTACGGAACCCGAACGTCAGCCCCAGAGCTTGGCGTTGGCGTCCTCGGTCGTCCGGTAGCTCTGCGCGGCCTGGTCCAGCGAGGTCGCGATCTGCGTGCAGGTCTTCTGCAGGTCGGCGGCGCGGGCGTCCCACTGGGCCTGGTGGGCCTGGTAGCCCTCCTGGGCCGCACCCTGCCAGCTGGAGGCGATGCGGGTGACGTTGCCCTTGAGGTCGTTCAGCAGGTGGTCGATGCGGCTCGCCGAGGCCTTGACCTCCTCGGACGCGTGGTGAACGGTCTCGAAGTTGACGAGAATGTGGTCGGACACGTTGTCTCCCTAGACGAGGGTGCGGAGCGCCACGCGGTCAGTGGCGGGCGCTCCGCGGAGCGGTGGATCGGGACAGAACGGCGGTCGGCGCGGGTGCGACGATCAACGCGGAAGCGGTGATCAGCCCTGGGCCGAGGAGAACATCGCCTTCTGCTCCTCTTCGGTGCTCGCGTAGTGCTTGGTGGTCAGCTCGATCGCGTGCTTGATCGCGGTCAGCGACTCCTTCAGCTTCGCGATGTCCTCGTTGACCCGGTTCTGCAGGGTCGTGTAGGCGCTCGCGGCCTGGCCCTGCCAGCCGCCGGTGATGCCGGAGACCGTGCTGATCAGCTTGGTCCGCTCGGCCTCGATCTTGCCGATGGCCTCTTCGATCTGCTTGGCGAACGCCAGCATCTCCTGCGCCGTCATCGTGAACTGACCCTGAGCCATGCTCCACCGTCCCCCATGAGACAACATTTTGCGTGCACGGAGGGCCCGCGAGGGGCCCCACCGTGCCATCACCCGTGTGATGTCCAGCAGCACTGTAGTCGGCACACGCAGCTCGCCCAACACCGAGCACAGAGTAGTTACCAGACCATGACACTGCGGCCAATTCGGTTGCCGCGCTTGGCCGGTCAGGCGTTCTGCGGCTGGGCGGCGCTCTTCGCGGTCAGCGGCGGACCGGCCGGAACCAGGTTCGACCACTCCTTCGGCACCGGCAGCGGCTGGACCCCCTGGTAGCCCAACCGGGCCTGGTTGCCGCCCGGTTCCTCCTGCTGGCCGGGCTCCTGGGACGGCGCCCCGGGGGCCGGCGTGGCCGTCGGCTGCGGCGTCGGCTGCTTCGGCGGGGCGCTCTGGCCCGGCTGCGGCGAGGCCGTGGGACGCTGGCCGCCGTCACCGTTGGACGGGACGGAGTAGCGCAACCCGGTCTCGGTGATCAGGAAGTCGGTCCCGGAGCCGGCCGCCGCGTGGTCCAGCGAGCGGTAGAACAGCCCGTGACCGGGGGTCACGTACGCGGCCCCGGCGCCGTTGTTGTACGGCGCGGGGTACGTCGTCCCGGCCCAGACGCTGCGCTTGGCGGTGGCCCCGTCCGCGGCGACACCGTCGTAGGTGCTGCACACGACCATCCGGGCGTCCTGGCGGTCCTGCCAGTTGTTCACCGGCGCACCGGTCTTCAGCGGCCAGTCCGGCGCGGTGCCCTTCAGCGCGACGTCGCCGCCCCACTGGGCGTTGTCGGCCGGGATCATCTCGTCGCTGCGCGGCTTCTTGTCCTGGTCGTACTTGTAGAGCATCTGGTACGCCGGGTTCTGCCGGATCAGCTCCGCCTGGAACGGGGTGACCAGGAACAGCTGCTCCTTGCCGACCACGTAGTGGCGGTCCTGGTAGTGCACCAGCCGGCCGACCCGGCGGTCGGCCTGGTTGCCCAGCTCCACCTTGGAGTTGGCGCCCTGGCTGTCGGCCACGCCCTCGACCTGCGGGAAGGTGATCGGGGTGGCGGTCACCAGGGTGTCCAGCCAGTCCCGCTTGACCCGCTGCGGCACCGCGTTGGGCCCGAACACCGCGGTGATCAGCGCCTTGCGCTCCTTGTCGTCCGACTGCGGGGTGCCGATCTCGTGCTTGCGGCCCTGCGCGTCGACCAGGAACACCGCCGCACCCGAGGCGGCCGGCTGACCCGCCGCCGGCGCGGCCGAGATCTGCTGCTCGTCGGCCTGCTGCACCAGCATCAGCTGGTCCGGGCCGAGCATCCGGTCCTTGGCCGCCAGCGCCGTCGCGTCCGCCCCGGCCGCCACGAACACCGCCTGGTTGACGGTCTCCTGCTTGTCGTCCGAGCCCGGGCGGTCGCACACCGCCCACTTCATCGGCTTGTTCGCGTTGTCCGTGGTCGGCAGCTTGTCCGGCGCGTACGGGATGCCGATCGTCGGCCCGTGGTTGGGGTAGCGGTCGAGCACCCCGTCGTCCACCACCACGACCTTGGCGCCCGCGGGCAGCACCAGCCGCGCCGAGGACATGTTGAGGACCTGGTGCAGCCGCTTGGTCTTGTTGTCCTGGTCGGTGAGCACCACGTACCGGGTCGTCGACTGCTTGCCCTGGATGATGTTCTTGCCGTCGTCCCACTTCACCGGCGCACTCGGCTTGAAGACCCCCCAGAGCCCGAAGCCGGCCACCACCACCGCCCCGGCCAGCACACTCGGCAGCACCGCCTTCACCGGACGCGGCGCGTCCTCGTCGCTGCCGCCGCCGGCAGGCAGCAGGAAGGCGCCCACCGTGCGCTTGCGGGCGAAGGTGTACGCGTTCAGCTCGTCCCGGCGCGATGCCATACCTCGTCGTCCCCCTAGTCAGACGTTGTCGGGCGTTGTCAGACCGACCTGCCCCGTGGTCACCCGCCGGGCACGAACCGGCGCGAACCCTCTACGATGCGGCAGCAGACGGTGAGTACGGTACGGGTACGGTCCGCGACACAGCCAGCCGGGCCGCGAGAACGGATCAGAGAGGGCCACCGGGGGATGCCAAGCCAGACCGCTCCAGGACGCCGCCGCAGTGCGGGCGGCGGGAGGGCGCGCCGGGCCGGCCGGGCGCAGCACAGCACGCCGCCGGCCGAGACCGGGACGGGGACAGGACCGGGGACGGGGCCCGACCGGCCGCAGCCGACCGGCACCGGGGGCGGCGGCGCCGTCCAGGTCCGGATCAACCCCCGACCGGGGCTGCTCGGCGGGCGGTTGAAGCTCCAGCAGCTCGTCCTGGTCGAGGTCGCGGCGGCCCTGGTCGCCGTCGGCTGGACGATCAGTCGGACGGTCGCGGCCGGCTTCGGCGCCGTCGCGCTGGTGCTGCTCGTACTCGCCCTCCTCCCGGTGCGCGGCCGCACCGTCCCGGACCTGCTGCGGGTCCGCGCCGCCCTCAAGTCCCGCCGCAGGCAGGCCCGGACGCTGCTGCCGCCGGCCGGCACCGACCCGGCGCTGGCGCCCGCGCTGGAGCTCGAACCGGGGCTGCGCACCTGCACCCACGCCACCGAGGCCGAGTTCGGCGGCCGCCCGGTCCGCCGGGAGACCGGCATGGTCGGCGACGGGACCTTCCTCACCTCGGTCCTGCTCGTCCAGGCCAAGGACCAGCCGCTGCGCCCGGTGCGCACCGCGCTGCCGCTGCCGCTGGACGTGGTCTGCTCGGCGCTCACGGTGGACGACATCACCCTGGAGTCGGTGCAGCTGGTCCAGCACACCCAGCCCGCCCCCGCCCAGCACCTGCCCGAGCAGTCGCTGGCCGCCCGCGCCTACCGCGAGCTGCCGGACGGCACCTCCACCCCCGGACTGCGGCTGACCTGGGTCGCGCTCAAGCTCGACCCGGAGCGCGCGGCGACCGCCGTCCGGGCCCGCGGCGGCGGCGAGGAGGGCGCCCGCAAGGCGCTGCAGCGGGTCACCGACCAGCTGGCCGGTCGGCTCAACAGCGCGGGCTTCAACGCGACCGTGCTGGACGAGCGCGAGCTGATCGCCGCGCTGGCCATCGCCACCTGCGCCAACCCGATCGCGGTGGCCGGCCGCCAGGGCACCGGCAGCGGCGGCGGCACCACCCGCCGCACCCAGGAGGGCAACCGGTTCTGGCGGATCGACGACCGCTGGCACACCACGTACTGGATCTCCCGCTGGCCGCAGCTCAGCCGCCCCGGCGGCGCCCCCGGCCGGATCGCCGCGCCGGACCTGGTCAACCTGATCACCGGCTCGCCGGCCCTCGCCAGCACCTTCAGCCTGACCGCCGGGCACGGCACCGGCGGCTCGGTGACGGTCAGCGGGCACCTGCGGGTGACCGGGCGCAACGAGAGCGAGGTCGGCCAGGTCGGCCGCCAGGTGGAGACCCGGGCCCAGAGCACCGGGCTCGGCCTCGTCCGGCTCGACCTGGAGCAGGCCCCCGGCATGCTCGCCACCCTGCCGCTCGGAGGGGCTTCCTGATGGCGTACCAGACCTACCCCACCGTCGGCCCGCAGCCCGGCGCCGAGCAGCGCCGAACCAGGCCGCGGCTCCTGCCCGGCTTCGGACTGCGCGGCCCGCGCCGGGAGAAGCACGTCCTGGAGGCGGCCGACCTCGCGGCGCTGGCCTTCCCGGTCGGCGACGACGGCGTGGTCATCGGCGTCGACCCGCAGGGACTGCCCGCCGTGCTCGGCCTGTTCCGCCCCACCTCGTACGACCTGGTGCTCGTCGGCGGCATGTGGACCGCGCAGGTCATCGCGCTGCGGGCGGCCGCGATCGGCGCCCGGGTCGCGGTGGAGACCGCCCGCGGACAGCTGTGGGGCCCGTTGGCCCAGGCCGCCGGCGGCGGCCAGCCCTGCGTGACGGTCCACCAGGTCGGCCGGCTCGGCCCGCAGGGCGCCTCGGTGGCCTCGCCGGTCCTGGTGGTGCGCGACCTCGGCGCCCGCCCGCCGCGCAGCCGGCTCTCCGCCGCGCCCTGGCAGACCACCCTGACCCTGCTGCCCTACCTGGGCCCGAACGCCTCCCGGGTGCTGAACGCGGCCGACCTGGTCGGCGTGCAGCGGATCTCGCCGCAGGAGGCGGAACTGACCGGCCGGGTGCTCTCGCTGCCCCCGGAGGACGTGGCCGCCCTGCCCACCCTCGGCGACGACCTCACCCTGTGGGCGACCCGGATGCGGCGCCAGTACGTACGGGCCGTGGCCGGGCAGGCCGAACAACAGGTGCTCGGCGGGCCGCGCCGGATGGACTGAGCAGCGGCTCGCCGCACCGGGCGGACCGTCGGGGAACCGAAGCCGCCTTCAACGGGGGTTGCCGTACGGCCTAGTCTTTGATGCGGCAACGGCACCGCTGAACAAGCGGCGGCGAACACGAGGGAGCCAGAAAAGTGAGCAGCGATCGGGACGGCGTCTACGTCGGCGACAACGCGGCGGAGGACGACGACGACTGGTCGGACGCGCCTGACTACACTCCCCCGTCCTGGTACGTGCAGACGGAGCCCGCGGCGGCTGCTGGGGCTCCGGCCGCGGGGGCTCCGGCCGCGGGGGCTCCGGCTGCCGGGGCTCCGGCCTCGGCCGACGCCCCGGTGC
>NZ_JBHVEU010000380.1:0-8700 GCF_042802075.1 Kitasatospora sp. NPDC057518 | reverse complement strand
GTCCCCGTTCGTACGGGGGCGGCCGGCCCTTCGCGCGGTCACTCCTTGCCGAGCACCGTGACGTCCAGCTCCTCGGCCGCGTAGCTGGCCCGGATCACCTTCTTGTCGAACTTGCCGACCGAGGTCTTCGGCACCGACTCCACGATCGACCAGCGCTCCGGCAGCTGCCAGGAGGCGATCCGCTCGCCCAGGAAGGCCCGCAGCTCCTTCAGCCCCGCGGTCGCGCCCGGGCGCAGCACCACGGTGGCCAGCGGGCGCTCGCCCCACTTCTCGTCCGGGACGGCGACCACGGCGGCCTCGGCCACGTCGGGGTGGGCCATCAGGGCGTTCTCCAGCTCGACCGAGGAGATCCACTCGCCGCCGGACTTGATGACGTCCTTGGCCCGGTCGGTGAGGGTCAGGTAACCGTCGGCGGTGATGGTGCCGACGTCGCCGGTGCGCAGCCAGCCGTCCTCGGAGAACTTGTCGTCCGGGCGGACCGGGTCCTGGCCGGCGCCGCCGTAGTACGCCCCGGCGATCCACGGGCCGCGCACCTCCAGCTCGCCCGCCGAGACGCCGTCGTGCGGCATCCGCTCGCCGCCCGGGCCGATCAGCCGGGCCTCGACGGAGGCCGGGAAGATGCCCTGGGTGATCCGGTACGGCCACTCCTGCTCGGGGGTGAGGCCGCCCGGCGGCTGGGCGAAGGAGCCGAGCGGGGAGGTCTCGGTCATGCCCCAGGCGTGCAGCACCCGGATGCCGTGGCGCTCCTCGTAGGCCTTCATCAGGGAGGGCGGACAGGCGCTGCCACCGATGACCACCATGCGCAGGCTGGAGGTGTCGTAGTCGCCGGCGTCGAGCTCGCTCAGCAGGCCGGCCCAGATGGTGGGGACGGCGGCGCTGACGGTCGGGCGGACGGCCGCGATCATCTCGGCCATCGGCTTGGGCTGGAGGAAACGATCCGGCATGAGCAGGTTGGCGCCGGACATGAAGGCCGCGTGCGGGATGCCCCAGGCCTGGACGTGGAACATCGGGACCACCGGCAGCGCGGTGTCGCTCGGGGTGAAGGCGAAGTTGTCGCCGGTGTTGACCTGGAGGCAGTGCAGGTAGACCGAGCGGTGGCTGTAGAGCACGCCCTTCGGGTCCCCGGTGGTGCCGGAGGTGTAGCAGAGGACGGCGGCCTGCCGCTCGTCGATGTCGCGCTGCCACGGGTACTCGGTGGGCCGGCCGGCGATCAGCTCCTCGTAGTCGTGCACGCCGCCCGCGAAGCCGGCCAGCACAGAGCGGTCGCCGGGGCCGCTGACCACGATGTGCCTGAGGGTCGGCGCGAGGTCCGGCAGGACGGCGGCGAGCAGCGGCAGGACGCTGCCGTTGACGATGATCACGCGGTCGGCGGCGTGGTTGACGATGAACGACAGCTGCTGGGACGGCAGCCGCAGGTTCAGCGTGTGCAGCACGGAGCCCGCCGAGGGGACGGCGAGGTACGCCTCCAGGTGCTCGGCGTTGTTCCACATCAACGTCCCCAAAACACTTCCCTCGGTGCACCCGAGCTCGTCGCGCAGGGCCCAGGCGAGCTGGGCGGCGCGGGCACCGACCTCGGCGTACGTGCGGGTCACCGGGCCCGTACCGTCCCAAGTGGTCACGGTCGACCGGCCGTGGATCGTGGACCCGTGCTCCAGGATTCGGGCGACAGTGAGCGGGACATCTTGCATCGTGCTGAACACGGGTCCTCCTTGACCGGGCCGGGTGGAAGCGCCGCAGTACTCATCGGTAGCTACGGGTGCTTCGGCCTGATTCTTGCGTCATGGTGTCCCGATGTCAGCACTCTGGCCACGGATGAGACCAGTAACTCAGTGCGAGTCTTGCTAACTCTCTGACTATGCGGCGAGTCCGTGCGCGCTGGCCGTCGCCTTCTTGGCCCACGGGTCCGGCATCCAGATCGGGTGAATCTCGACCGCTGTCGCCCCGGCCGCATCCTTGGTGATTACGACCCGGCGGATGAGGTTTCGGATGATCGCGTTTCGCTCGGCGACGAGCAGCGTTTCCCACTCGGCGACGAGACCGACGACGAGCGGGCGGAAGTCGCTGAACTTGGGCTGCTCGACGACGACCGCGGTTTGGGTCAGCTGGGCGGCTATGCCGTCTCGCTCCTTGCGCAGCTTCTCGTGCGCCTTCTCGTAGACGTCCTCCTCGTAGTTCTCCGGGTTCATGCTCTTGTCAACGGCAAGCCGCGTCAGTGCGTCGGTGAGCTTCTTGTGATCCTTCTTGAGCTGGGCGCGCTGCTGCTCAATGCGCTTGCGTTCAGCCTCACCATCCCGCGTGCGCTGCAACTCGACAGCCGGCACCCTGTCAATGCTTTGCGCGTGCTTTTCGAGGAAGTCGACCACTACGCCTTCAACCTCCGTTCGGTGCATGTAGACACCAGGGCAGGCGAGTTCACCGCTCTTGGCGCGGGAGCCACAGCGGTACGCGAAGCCTTGGAAGATTGTGCACCTCTTCTGCTTGGCGTTGAGCGTGGCACCCTTGCGACACAGACCGCACTTCATGGTCCCGGTGAGCATGTAGCAGCCGTTCCTCGACCGGGGAGCGGTGTCCTTGACCAGCTGGCGCCGGTCGACGTACTGCTGCCAGATCTCGGGTCCGATCAGTTCGTCGTGCGCACCCTCCGCGAAACGGTAGTTCTTGCAACTTCCGTTCGTCTTACGGCCGTTGCACTTGCACGCGGGGTCATGCAGGCGCAGCAGGCCGGCGGCGAATCCGGAGTCCATGTACCGGCTGAGCGTCTCGGGTGTCCAGAGGGTTCCCCGAGTTGTCCTGTGCCCAAGTCCGTTGAGCTGTACGGCTAGTTTGGTGAATCCGGCCTGTCCGGAGTTGTAGGTCAGGTAAAGGTCGACGACGACCGGCCCGATTGTCTCGTCTGGTTCGTACCTCTCTTGCTGCAGTTGCTGGGTGGTGGTGTTGTACCGGCGGTGCCAGATGTAGCCGAACCGGTCGCGGCCGGTGGCGGGGAGGCCGGCGGCGCGGCGAAGAGCGTGTGTCTCGCTCCACTGCTCGCCGGCGCGGTCGCTCTCGTAGGCCGAGAATTCGAAGATGATTCCGCGGTAGAGGCGGCCGATTGCGGTTCGGGCGTCGATGGGCTCGGTGGCGGAGACGAGTTCCCCGCCCGAGTTCTCAACTCGCTTGAGATTTACAGCGACGCCGTCCCGGGTGCGTCCAAACCGGCTGAACTTCCAGACTGCGATGCCCTTGGCGTCCCCGCGCTCGATGGCCTCGATGCCTTGCATGATCTTGCGCTTGAAGTTGCGGCCGGTCATGTCGAGGTCGGTGATCCACCGAACGATGCGCTTGCGGTTGCGGCGGGCCCAATCCAAGATTGCTGCCTGCTGGATCTCGGGGCTGATCTTCTCTTCTTTCCACGTCGAAACGCGGATGTAGCCGATGTACGGTTCGAGGTCGGACTCGATGAAGGTTTCTGCGGCTATCAGCGGCGTTGTCAATTCGCCGCCCTCCCTCCCTTGTTGGCGCCGCGGGTCGGTTGTGCATCTGCGGCCCGCGGCTTCAGGTACACGACGTTCGGCGCTGCCGGCTCGTGGGAGCGCGGCCGGGGGTCCGGGGGGCCGGGGTGCGCGAGGAGTCCCTCCGCCATGTGCTGGAGCGCCATTCGGTAGCCGTCCATGTAGATGGCGGAGCGCTCGTCCTCTTTCAGGTGTGACGCGCGTGCCTGCTGCGTGACGATCACTGCGGGCAGGCTCGCGATGATCACCGCGAGCCCCGTCCACGCGATGTCCCGCTGCTCTCCGGGCAGGAACAGGGCTATCCCGACCAGGATCATGCCCGCCGCCTCGACGGCGACCGCTGCGATTGCCCCTGGCATCCAGTGCCTGCGCTGGAACACGTGGAACACGTCCTCTTCCCCCCTGGACTTGCTGCCTATGGCTCCATGCGGCGCACCTCCCTGTCGTTGGTGCGGCGCTGGGCCTCCTGCTTTTGCATGGTTTCGACCATCGAGACGAACAGTGCGACGGCTGTCGGGCTCTCGATGCCGAGTTGGTGTGCTGCCTGCTGTGGTGAGATCGCGTTGTCCGTGGGCTGTGGGTCCACAGCTTTGGCGATCTCGTCTTGCGCTACGACGCCCGCGCGTACGAGTAGCTCGGTCAGGGTCACGCGCAGGGCGGGAGCGATCTTGGCCAAGAGGCTTGCGTCGGGCGTGCCTCGGCCGTTCAGCAGCCTTGTTACTGATGAGGCAGAGATACCGGTGTCGGCAGCGAAGCGGCTGCGGCCGCCGCCTCGGGTGCTGAGGTCGTAGCCGGCAGCCTGGAGTCGACTGTTGAGCCACATGGCGAACTCAGACCCGGCCGCACCTCGGGGGTCGGGGGTTTGCATGCGTGAAATCTACCGCGCTCGGCAGGTACGCGGCGAACCGATGGCGTGATTTCGCGTGTGAAAAGTTGCTGATCACGGGGTGTGCGATCCATCTGTGCAGCTTAAACGGTTCGAGCGAACGTGTGAACGATTAATCACGGTGGGCCGCCGGCGGCTGAAATTTCCTTCCGCACGAGGCAGGAGAGTGTTAGCTTTCACATGCGGTAGATGATCTACCGCATGTGGCAGATAGGGGGCTGGCCATGTCCTACCAGCACGAACGGCTCGTCTGCGCGGCCAGGGCTGCAGGCGACCGCACCGACTCAGACATCGCAGAGCGGTTGAAGGTTGCACCAGTGACGGCATGGCGCCTGAGGACCGGCCGAACCACCCCTGCCGGACGCACGCTCGCCGCCATCGAGCGCGCATACGGGCTGACCCCGGCCGACCTACTCTCCAGCGAGGCCGCATGAACGGCGAAACGGTCACCCAAACGCAGGCCTACGCCGCCGCCCGGCTCGTCCTCGACGCCGCGCGACTCCGGCGCGACTCCATGCCGATCCGCGCCGCCGCCGAAGCCGCCGCCACGTCGGAGCGGTCCGCCGACGAGGTCGAGCTGATCCTGCGCCGCTTGCACGCCCGGGGCCGCGCGCAGCAGCGGCCGGCACGGCTCGCAGCCTGAAAGGGGGCGCTCATGATCCGCGCTGATCTGCACCCCGACGGGTACACCGTTCGCCTCGACATCACGGACGGCGCCGAGCGTCTGCTCGACCGGGTCGCGCTCGCCTACGCGGCCGACGAGCAGCTCGTCGGTGCGTTGCTGCGCGAGCTCGCCGCGGCCGCCGGCCACCACCGCGCCCGGAGGTCCGATCCGCGCGGCGACGACGTCGCCCTCGACTGGTCGGGGGCCGCGCTGGACTCCGCCCGCGCTCGTACCCGGGCCGGGGTGCGCGGCGCGCTGCTGCGCTGGGCCCACCGGCCCCGCCGCGGTGGGGCGCTGCTGCGTCGCCGGGCCGCGCTCGTCGACGAGTTGCCCGCGCCCAACGGCCTGCTCGCCGCCGACCTGTCCTACCGGGCGGCGGCCGAGCTCAGCCGGCAGCTGCAGCAGCTCGCCGAGCGCACGGTCGCCGGGCGGCACCTACTCGAACTGGAGTCCGGTTCATGACCGGGCGGTGGTGGCTGGCTGCTGCCAGCAGCGCGCCGGACGTCGACCAGGTGCGCGGCCTGTGGCGCGCGGCGCGGGCGGCGGGCGAGCCGCGCTGGTACCTCGATCTGATCGCGCGCATCGGCCGGCAGACCGCCGCCGGGCCGTCGAGGGACGGCTCGTGAGCCGCCGGCGGCCGGCCGTCGAGGGACGGGTCGAGCGTCCGGTGCAGCTCGCCCTCGACGGCAGCGCGCAGCCGTACCCAACCACCCCGCCGCCGGTGCGCCGGCGGCGGCGCCGGCCGGTGGTCGAGGACGTCGTCGCCCCGGTGCCCGGGCAGCTCGACGCGCTCGACTCCGCGTGAGCCCGTTCTGCGGTGCCGGCCCGGGCCCGTGCGGCAGACCGGCCCGCCCCTACCCCTGCGGGCCGCGGTGCGCCGCCCACTCCCCCGCCGCCGTCTCCGGCCGCCCCAATCCCCCATCTACGCCCAACACCCAAGGGAGGGAACCCCGTTGAGTCATCTTGCCCGTGAGTGGGTGTGGGAGTGCTCGGACACCCGCGGCACGGCCCGCCTGGTGCTGCTCGCCCTGGCCGAGCGCGCCGGTACCGCCTGCGTGGCGTTCGGGTCGACCAGGACTTTGGCCGTGCGCGCCAACGCCAGCGAACGCGCGGTGAGCGATGCGATCAAGGCCGCGATCCGGTTGGGCGAGCTTGAGCTCGTCGAGGGCCGGCGCGGCCCCTACGGCGCGCGCGTCTACCGCCTCCCGAAGGCCGTCGGCTGGACGCCCGGCACGGCCGTCGAGGGGGATGAAGAATCCTCCGCCCCCGCCGATGGGGGGTGCGAGAACTGCACCCCCGACGGGGCAGATTCTTCCGGGGAGGGGTGCAGTTCCTGCGGGGCCGCCCCCGAAGAATCTGCCCCCCAGAACCAGAGGGAACGAGAAGTAACGGGAGGGAACCAGAAGAGGGGCGCGCGCCCGCGCGCGGGCTCTGCCTCTGCGGGTGGTCCTGTCGCGGTCCCTCTGCCTGCCGCCTGGCAGCCCGACGACGAGCTGCTCGGCTGGGCCGCGGTCGCGGGACACCTGCAGCGCCTCGGGCCCGACGGCCTCGACCACGCCACCCTGAAGTGGCGGGCCCACAGGGCGACTGCGCCCGCACGGACCCCCGCCCAGTGGCGCGCCGACTGGCAGCAGTGGATCGGCCGGGAACGCCCGACGGGCCGCCCACAGCTGCGGGCCGTGCCCGGAGACGCCTCCCGCCCCTCACCGCCGGCCAACCGGAACGCCGCGCTGCTGCAGGCCGCGCTCGACGACCTGCAGGCCCGAGGGGGTGCCCGATGACCCCCGAAGAGGTGGCCGCACTGCTGGCCTATGCCGGCGAGCTCGACCCCCGCACCGCCAACACCGACGCCGAGGAAGCCGCGGCGCAGCTTCGGCGGTGGTGCGAGCTGCTGCAGGACGTGCCGGCCGTCGCGGTCGAGGGGTGGGACGCCGCCGCGGTGGTCCGTCGACACATCGCGTCGTCGCCGTGGCCGATCATCGCGGCGGACGTCGCCCGGCCGTGGGCCGCGCACCGCCGGGCCCTGCTCGCCCGACACACCGACCCCCGCCCGGCCGTCGACCCCGACGACGACCGCGCCTACCGGGCCACGATCCGGGCGCAGCGGGCCGCGGTCGCCACCGGGCAGGCCGCCCCGAACAGCTCACGGCAGCTGACCGGCCCGCCAGCCGCTTCCGTGGCCGCCCGGCTCGGCCGGGCGTTGCCCGCGGCCGCGGCGGAGCAGCTCGCCGCTTTCCGGCCGGTGCGGGCGGCGCGGGAGGCCGCGGCCGCCGCCGGGCGCCCGGATGCACTGGCCGTCGCCTGCGACTGGTGTCACACGCCGGCCGGTGAGCCGTGCCGGCGGCGCACCCTCGCGCCTGGCGCGCAGGCCGGCACCTGGACCCGGCGCCGCACCGTCCACCCGACCCGCGACAAGGCCGCCGCCGCGGCCGCCCACCGTCAGGAGAGTGCCGCGTGACGTCCCGCCACCGCCGCAACACCCCGCGCCACCCGATCCCGGCCGCCGCCTACCGGCTCACCGCCACGTGGCCGGGCCGGCCGCAGCCGACCCGGTTCGAGTCCTCCGATCACCGCCAGTTCCGGCGGGTGGCACGCGAGCTCGCCGCGACCGGCGCCCTGGTGGTCCGCGAGGAACACCTCGGGCGCGGCCTGTGGCGCCTGCTCGACCCGATCGACGGCCCGGCCCTGCTGCAGGCGCAGCACGAGGCCGCGCTCGCCGCCCGCCCCGCCGCGGCCGAGCGGCGCGCCGAGGAGCGGCGCGAGGAGCAGCGGGCCGTCGAGCTCGCCGCCGTCGAGGCCGTCATGGTGCAGCCTCCGATCCCGCGGTCCGGCGGCCGCCCGAAGGCCCGAACTGTCGCTCGCCGTAGGGGAATTCGGTGAATCCGCCGTCGCGACCGGTCGATGCGCCCCCCATGCGCGCGGGCCGTCCCGCCGTCCCTTCCGAAAGGTCACAGCCCGTGTCCCTGCCCTCCCGCTACCTCGTGCACGAGACCCGCGCCGAGCGGGCCCTGCCCGTCCCCGTGTCCCTGCCCGTGGTCGCCGAGCTGCTCGACACGGTGCGCGCCGAGCTTCGCGCCGTCGGCCGTCCCGCGGCGGACGCCGAACTGTCCCTCGATCCCGTCGAGGGCCGGCTCGTCATCGCCTACGTGCTCGACCCGCGGGACATCCCATGAGCGCGGCCGCCGTCGACCGGGCGGACGTCGAGCAGCTGCTGCACCTGGTCGAGCGTGCCGAGCGCGGCGCCCTGCTGCCCGGCGAGGCCGCCCTGCTGCGCGAGGGCATCGGCGACCTCGCCCGCGGCTGGGAGTGGTGCGCCGAGTGGAGCCGTCGGCACCTGCGGCTGCGCCGCACCGCCCGGCAGCGCCTGCTCGCCCTACGCCGGGCACTGGCCCGGGCGCAGCGCGGCCGGCTCGTCGAGGCCGAGCTCGCCCTGCTGCGCGAGCGCCTCGACGCCGCGCAGCCCGCCGTCGAGCAGGCCGCCTACGAGGAGTCGCTCGCCGCCGAGCTGCTCGACGGGTGGGCACTGGCCCGTGGCCGCGCCGCCGTCGAGCTCGCCGCGGCCGGCCTACGACCCGCGCCCGATCCCTGCTCCCCCGCTGCGCCCGCCGACCGGCCGGCCACCTAGACCGGGCCCGGGCGCCCCCGTACCACCGGAGAGG
>NZ_JBHVEU010000379.1:0-8790 GCF_042802075.1 Kitasatospora sp. NPDC057518 | reverse complement strand
ATAAACAAAACTATACAGGGCCTCCGCGCGCGGGTCCGGCCCTACTCGGCCGGCTTCAGCGTCAGCGAGACGCTGTTGATGCAGTAGCGCTGGTCCGTCGGCGTGCCGTAGCCCTCGCCCTCGAAGACGTGCCCGAGGTGCCCGCCGCAGCGCGCGCAGCGCACCTCGACCCGGCGCATGCCGAGCGAGGTGTCCTCGATGTACTGGACCCGGTCCCCGGCCAGCGGCGCGTAGTAGGACGGCCAGCCGCAGTGGCTGTCGAACTTGGTCTCGGAGCTGAACAGTTCGGCCCCGCAGGCCCGGCAGCCGTAGACGCCGACGGTCTTGGAGTCGGTGTACTCACCGGTGAACGGCCGCTCGGTGCCCGCCTCGCGGAGCACGTGGTACTCCTCGGGGCTGAGCTGGGCGCGCCACTCGGCCTCGGTCTTCTCGATCTCGTAGCTCATCATGGGCTCCCGGTCGCGGTGGACGTCGGACGGACGTACGTCAGACGTTGGAAGCAACGTTCGCGAGGTGCCGCAGGATTTCCGGGCCGAGGTTGGTGACGTCACCGGCGCCCATGGTGAGCAGCAGGTCGCCCGGGCGGGCGAGGCCGGCCAGCAGGGCGGGGGCGGCGGCGAAGGAGTGCTCCGCGGTGACCTCGGCGCCGGCCCGGCGGGCCGCGTCGATGATCAGCTCGCTGGTCACGCCGGGGATCGGGTCCTCGCGGGCCGGGTAGATGTCCAGCACCACCGAGGCGTCGGCCAGCGCCAGCGCCTGGCCCATCTCCTCGGAGAGCTGCTGGGTGCGGCTGAACAGGTGCGGCTGGAAGACCACCAGCACCCGGCCCCCGCCGGTCAGGCCCTCGCGGATGGCCTCCAGGTCGGCGGTCATCTCGGTGGGGTGGTGGGCGTAGGAGTCGATCACCTGGACCCCGCCGGCCTCGCCCTTGAGCTGGAGGCGGCGGCGCACGCCGGTGTAGGCGCCGAGCGCCTTGGCCAGGTCGGCGGCCGGGACGCCCAGCGCGACGCCGGCGGCCAGCGCGGACACCGCGTTGTGGGCGTAGTGGCGGCCGGGCACCGAGACGGTGAAGCTCAGCTCGGCGCCGTCCAGCAGGACGGTGACCTCGCTGGTCATGCCGTGGGCGACCACCGAGAGCACCCGCAGGTCGGCGTCCTCGGCGGAGCCGACCGTCACCACGTTCAGGCCCTCGCGGCCGGCCACCCGGGAGGTGAGCTCGCGGGCGCCGTCGTGGTCGGCCGAGACCACCAGGGTGCCGCCGGGGACGATCCGGCCGACGAAGGTCTCGAAGGACTCGTAGATCTCCTCGATCGAGGCGTAGTTGGCGTGGTGGTCCAGCTCCACGTTGAGCACGATCGCCACCTCGGGCGCGTACTTGTGGAAGCTGCGGTCGCTCTCGTCCGCCTCGGCGACGAAGATCTCGCCGGTGCCGTGGTGGGCGTTGGAGCCGGGCGCGTCGAGGTCGCCGCCGATCGCGTAGGACGGGTCCAGGCCCAGCTCGCCGAGGGCGACGGCGAGCATGCTGGTGGTGGTGGTCTTGCCGTGGGTGCCGGCCACCGCCAGCGCCCGGCGCCCGCCCATCAGCGCCGCCAGCGCGTCGGAGCGGTGCACCACCGGGATGCCGCGCTCGTGGGCGGCCACCAGCTCCGGATTGTCGGCCCGGATCGCGCTGGAGACGACCACGCTGCTGGTGCCGTCCGGCACGTGCTCGGCGGCGTGGCCGACGTGCACGGTGGCGCCGAGGGCGCGCAGCGCGAGGACGGTCTCGGACTCCTTGGAGTCGCTGCCCGAGACGCTGGCCCCGCGCACGGCGAGGATCTTCGCCAGGCCGGACATCCCGGCGCCGCCGATGCCGATGAAGTGCGGGGCGTGCAGGTCGTGCGCGGCGTCGTTCAAGGCGTGGCTCCGTAGGGGCGGGGGCAGACAGGGCGGGCGGACGGGTCGGGAAGACGGAATCGTCCTCGCGGGCGGACCGCAAGGACGATTCTGCACCACTGGCGTGCCGGGCCGGTCGGGTCAGGAGTCGCTGGCGAAGAGCCTGAGCACGGGGACGCCCACCTTGTGCCGGGCCTGGGAGGCCCAGTCGCGGTGGAAGAACTCCTCCACGAAGTGCGGTGAGGTGAGCACCACGACCTCGTCCGCCCGCTGCTCCCCGACGACCGCGCGCAGCCGCTCCAGCGGCTTCTCCCCGACCAGCTCGCCGACCGCCTCGGCCCCGGCCGAGCGCAGGTGGCGCAGGCTGTGCTCCAGCGACTCGCCGGCCACGGTCGGACCGCTCTCGGACTCGTCGTGCTCGTGGACCACCTTGTCGAGGTGGCCGAGGGCGACGTCGTCGAGCGCCCGCAGCAGTTCGTCCTGTCGGCCGCGCGGCTGCATCAGGACGACGAAGGACACCTTCTCCTCGCCGTGGAGCGTGGTGACGAGCTCCACGTCCGCGTCGGAGAGAGCCTTTTCGATCATCAGTACCGTCTTGAACACGTGAGTCCCTTCCAGTGGCCGGCCCCCGGGCCCCGGCATCCCATAACGGGATCACGATCAGGGGGTCACGGGGTTGTCCGAACCGGGGTGACGCAGGTAGCGGGTGAAGAGGAATCCTTTCTGCTCGATCAATGAGACCAGCCGCATCCGCTGCACGTCCGGCATTCGGGCATCGTGCAGGATGCGCGGCGCGTCGCCGCCGGTGAGCAGCGGAGCCAGCGACAGGCACAGCTCGTCCAGCAGGCCGGCCGCCGCCAGCTGCCCCAGCAGGCGCGGGCCGCCCTCGGTCAGCAGCCTGGTCCAGCCCCGTTCGGCCAGGGCCGCCACGCCCGCCCGCAGGTCCACCGAACCGGTGCCGGCGAGCACCAGGTCGGCCACCCCGGCGACCGCCCGGCGGCGCTCCGCGGGGGCGTCCTCGGTGGTGACGACCACCGTCCTGACCAGCGGCTCGGTGAACAGCGGCGCGGTCAGGTCCAGCTCCAGCGAGCGGCTCACCACGGCGATCGCCGGGGCGGGCGCCTGCCCCGCCGCCGCCCGGGCCGCCGCGAACTCCTTGCGGGCCCGGGCCGGCCGGTAGCCCTCGGCGCGGACCGTCTCCGCGCCCACCACTACCACGTCCGACAGTGCCCGCAGCACCCCGAAGATCCGCTTGTCGGCATCGCCGGAGAGGCCCTCGGACAGCCCGTCCAGCTTGGCCCCGCCGTCCAGGCCGGACACCATGTTGGCGCGCAGCCAGGGGCGCCCCTGATTCACCTGTTCGGGGTACGCGTAGACGGCGGCGAGCGATTCCAGTGCGGCCGGATCGGCGAGCCGCCCGCCCAGCGGGCTGATCAACTGTTGCATGTCCCCAGTCTTCCACCGCGGGCCGTGGGCCGTTCGGGGCCGCGGGTCGACCGGCTCGGGGCCGCGGGTCGTTCGGACGGCGTACGGGGCAGGCGTACCCTCTACTGATGTGCCCGCAGCCTCCCACTCCGCAACCGCGACCGAGCCGATAGCAGCCGCACACGCCTCCGGCTCCCCGATCGCGCTCACCGACCGCCGACCCGTCGTGCCCGCCGAGCGGCTGGTCGCCGAGATGGTCCCGCCGCCCCGGTTCGCCGACGTGAGCTTCGGGACGTACATTCCGGACCCGACCCAGCCGAGCCAGTACGAGGCCGTCCAGGTCCTGGAGCAGTTCGCCGCGACCCTCGGCGGAGGAAACGGTTCCGCGCCCAAGCGCAGCTGGTTCCGCCGCTCCGCCCCCGCACCCGCCGGCCCGGCCGGGGTCTACCTCGACGGCGGCTACGGCGTCGGCAAGACCCACCTGCTCGCCTCGCTCTGGCACGCCGCCCCCGGCCCCAAGGCCTTCGGCACCTTCGTCGAGCTGACCAACCTGGTCGGCGCGCTCGGCTTCCAGCAGGCCGTGCGGACCCTCTCCGGGCACACGCTGCTCTGCATCGACGAGTTCGAGCTCGACGACCCGGGCGACACCGTGCTGGTCTCCACCCTGCTCGGCCGGCTGGTCGACAACGGCGTGAAGCTGTGCGCCACCTCGAACACCCTGCCGGAGAAGCTCGGCGAGGGCCGCTTCGCCGCCGCCGACTTCCTGCGCGAGATCCAGGGCCTGTCCGCGCACTTCCGCCCGATGCGGATCGACGGCCAGGACTACCGCCACCGCGGCCTGCCGGACGCCCCGCCGCCGTACACCGACGAGGCCGTCACGGCCGCCGCGGCCCGCACCCCCGGCGCCTCGCTGGACGACTTCGACGCCCTGCTCGCCCACCTCTCCGCCGTCCACCCCAGCCGCTACGGCGCGCTGCTGGACGACGTCGCCGCGGTCTGCCTGCGCGGCGTCCGCCAGATCGACGACCAGTCCACCGCGCTGCGCCTGGTCGTGCTGGCCGACCGGATGTACGACCGCGAGCTGCCGATCACCGCCTCCGGCCTCCCCTTCGACCAGGTCTTCCCGGAGGAGATGCTGCGCGGCGGCTACCGCAAGAAGTACCTGCGCGCCATCTCCCGCCTGGTCGCCCTCGCCCGGGACAGCGCCAAGTAGGCCTCGCTTGTCGGTGGTGGGTCGTACCGTTGAGTGGTGCGTCCCATCACGAGTATTGAGCGGTCCGTGGCGCCTTTCGAGGTCGTCAGCCCCTTCCAGCCGAACGGCGACCAGCCGGCGGCGATCGCCGAGCTGGAACGGCGGATCAGGGGAGGGGAGAAGGACGTCGTGCTGCTCGGTGCCACCGGCACCGGCAAGTCGGCCACCACGGCCTGGATGATCGAGAAGCTGCAGCGGCCCACCCTGGTGATGGCGCCGAACAAGACGCTGGCCGCGCAGCTGGCGAACGAGTTCCGCGAGCTGCTGCCGAACAACGCGGTCGAGTACTTCGTCTCGTACTACGACTACTACCAGCCCGAGGCGTACGTCCCGCAGACGGACACCTACATCGAGAAGGACTCCTCGATCAACGAGGAGGTCGAGCGGCTGCGCCACTCGGCGACGAACTCGCTGCTCACCCGCCGGGACGTGGTGGTGGTGGCCTCGGTCTCCTGCATCTACGGCCTCGGCACCCCGCAGGAGTACGTGGACCGGATGGTGCGGCTCAAGGTCGGCGAGGAGATCGACCGGGACGAGCTGCTGCGCCGCTTCGTCGACATCCAGTACGCCCGCAACGACGTGGCCTTCACCCGCGGCACCTTCCGGGTCCGCGGCGACACCATCGAGATCTTCCCGGTCTACGAGGAGCTCGCCGTCCGGATCGAGATGTTCGGCGACGAGATCGAGGCGCTGTACACCCTGCACCCGCTCACCGGCGAGATCATCAGCCAGGACGACTCGGTCCACGTCTTCCCCGCCTCGCACTACGTGGCCGGCCCCGAGCGGATGGAGCGCGCGGTCAACGGCATCGAGGCGGAGCTGGCGCTGACGCTCGCGAAGCTGGAGAAGCAGGGCAAGCTGCTGGAGGCCCAGCGGCTGCGGATGCGCACCACTTACGACATCGAGATGCTGCGCCAGATCGGCACCTGCTCGGGCGTCGAGAACTACTCGATGCACTTCGACGGCCGCGAGCCCGGCTCCCCGCCGAACACCCTGCTCGACTACTTCCCGGAGGACTTCCTCCTGGTCATCGACGAGTCGCACGTCACCGTCCCGCAGATCGGCGCGATGTACGAGGGCGACGCCTCGCGCAAGCGCACCCTGGTCGAGCACGGCTTCCGGCTGCCGTCCGCGATGGACAACCGCCCGCTGAAGTGGGAGGAGTTCCTGGAGCGGACGGACCAGACGGTCTACCTGTCGGCGACGCCCGGCCCGTACGAGCTGTCGCGTGGCGACGGCCAGGTCGAGCAGATCATCCGCCCGACCGGCCTGATCGACCCCGAGGTGATCGTCAAGCCGACCGAGGGCCAGATCGACGACCTGGTGCACGAGGTCCGCAAGCGGGTCGAGCGGGACGAGCGCGTCCTGGTCACCACGCTGACCAAGAAGATGGCCGAGGACCTCACCGACTACATGCTCGGCCTGGACATCCGGGTCCGGTACCTGCACAGCGACGTGGACACCCTGCGCCGGGTGGAGCTGCTGCGCGAGCTGCGGGCGGGCCGGTACGACGTGCTGGTCGGCATCAACCTGCTGCGCGAGGGCCTGGACCTGCCCGAGGTGTCGCTGGTGGCGATCCTGGACGCCGACAAGGAGGGCTTCCTGCGCTCCGGCACCTCGCTGATCCAGACGATCGGCCGCGCGGCCCGCAACGTCTCCGGCCAGGTCCACATGTACGCGGACAAGATCACCCCCGCGATGGAGAAGGCCATCGACGAGACCAACCGCCGCCGGGCCGTGCAGCAGGCCTACAACAAGGAGCACGGGATCGACCCGCAGCCGCTGCGCAAGAAGATCGGCGACATCCTGGACACCCTCGCCCGCGAGGACGTGGACACCGACGAGCTGCTCTCCACCGGCTACCGGAACCAGGGCAAGGGCAAGGCCCCGGTCCCGGCGCTGGGGGCGGAGCGCAAGCCGGCCAAGTCCCTGCCGGCCGCCGAACTGGCGGACCTGATCCAGGAGATGACCGACCGGATGCACACGGCCGCCGCCGACCTCCAGTTCGAGGTCGCGGCCCGGCTGCGCGACGAGGTCAAGGAGCTGAAGAGGGAACTGCGGCAGATGCGCGAGGCCGGAGTGGCGTAGCCGCACCCGCCGGGGCGCACCCGCGGGGCGCACCCGTACGGCGCCGGGCCTGGCCGGAATGACACCGGTCAAGTCCGCGGGTGTCTCAGCCTTGCCACAAACGGGCAGACCCGGGGGAGCCCGGGGTGCCGCAGGCCCTAGGCTGGCCTGCGGCATCGTGCCCTCGGGACGGGGTTTGCGGGCCGTACGCAGAGGGGGCCTCAGCCGGGGGACGGCGACGGGGTGTTCCACCGTGGAGCCGCTCGGCTGTGACCGCGCGGCCGGCAGAGAGGACAACGTCGTGTCGGTGAACCTGGCCAAGGGGCAGCGGGTCAGCCTCCAGAAGGGGCAGGGCGGCGCCCTGACCGTGGTCCGGATGGGCCTCGGCTGGCAGGCCGCCCCCAAGCGCGGGCTGTTCGGCAGCCGCACCCGGAAGATCGACCTGGACGCCTCGGCGCTGCTGTACGCCGAGCGGACCCCGTCCGACGTGGTGTTCTTCTCGCACCTGGAGAGCAACGACGGCTCCGTGCGGCACACCGGCGACAACCTGGAGGGCGGCTCCGGGGCCGAGGACGACGAGGCGATCCTGGTCGACCTGGTGCACGTGCCCGTGAACATCACCCAGGTGGTGTTCACGGTGAGCTCGTACACCGGGCAGACCTTCGCCGAGGTGCAGCGGGCGCACTGCCGGCTGGTGGACGAGGCCACCGGGCTGGAGCTGGCCCGCTACGAGCTGGCGGGCGGCGGGCCGCACACCGGGCAGATCATGGCCAAGGTGGTCCGGGACGGCGACGGCGGCTGGGAGATGCAGGCGATCGGCGCGCCGGCCAAGGGGCGGACCTTCCAGGACCTGCTGCCGGCGATCGAGCCGTTCCTGTAGCCGGCCGCGTAGCCGGTCCAGCAGCCCGCTCCGCACGGTTCTTTACCTTCTTTACCTTCCCTTGGGATTGCTGTTACTCTCGTTGGCAGCGGAGGGGAGTATTCCTCGACAGCCGACCCCGTCATCACGGGTGCCCGTCGTGGCACCCCGGGGCGCTGGCCCGACGGGCGGAAGAGACCTCCGGCAGTGACGATGACTGTCTCGCCTACCTGCCGGAGGAGCAGTAGTGGACGTTTCCGTAACCATGTGGGTTTCCACGATCCTGGTGCTGATCGCACTGGTCGTGGCGGACTTCTTCATCGGAGGGCGCAAGCCGCACGAGGTCTCGATCAAGGAGGCCGGGATCTGGACGGCCGTCTGGGTCGCCCTGGCGGTGCTCTTCGGCGGCTTCCTCTGGTGGCACTCCGGTGGGGAGCCGGCGGGCGAGTTCTTCGCCGGCTACATCACCGAGAAGTCGCTCAGTGTCGACAACCTCTTCGTGTTCATCCTGATCATGGGCAAGTTCGCGGTGCCCAGGATCTACCAGCAGCGCGTGCTGATGTTCGGTGTGATCATCGCGCTGGTGCTCCGGGCGGTGTTCATCGCCGGCGGTGCCGCGCTGGTCGCCGAGTTCTCCTGGGTGTTCTTCATCTTCGGCGCCTTCCTGATCTGGACGGCCTGGAAGCTGATCAAGGAGGCCCGCGCCGAGGACGAGGGCGACGAGGAGTTCGAGGAGAACCGCGTCCTCAAGTCGATCACCCGCCGCTTCCCGGCCACCGAGGACTACCGCGGCACCAAGCTGTTCGTCCGGGAGAACGGCCGCCGGCTGATCACCCCGATGCTGGTCGTCATGCTGGCGATCGGCACCACCGACGTGCTGTTCGCGCTGGACTCGATCCCGGCGATCTTCGGCCTGACCCAGGACCCGTACATCGTCTTCACCGCCAACGCCTTCGCCCTGATGGGGCTGCGCCAGCTGTACTTCCTGATCGGCGGCCTGCTGAAGAAGCTGGTCCACCTGTCGTACGGCCTGTCGGTGATCCTCGGCTTCATCGGCGTGAAGCTGGTGCTGCACGCCGCGCACGAGGCGGGCGCGACCTGGGCCCCGGAGATCGGCATCCCGTTCTCGCTGGGCTTCATCGTGGTCGTCCTGGCGGTCACCACCTTCACCAGCCTGCGGGCCGCGAAGAAGGCCGAGTCCGCCGAGCACGAGAAGCTCGACGCCTGACGCCTGACGCCTGACGCCTGGCGTTCGTGCGCCGCACGGCGCCGGGCACCGCCGAGGCCCCCGCGACCGGAGACGGTCACGGGG
>NZ_JBHVEU010000378.1:0-8826 GCF_042802075.1 Kitasatospora sp. NPDC057518 | reverse complement strand
CGCCGGCCCCGCCCGGCGGGCCGCCCCACCGTCCTGAGCACGTCCACCCCTCACCCGACGGGAGCCGACCGCCCCATGGCAACACTGGCGAAGCCGAACCTGCCCAGGTTCAACGTGGAGATCTTCCAGAACGAGTACCTGGCCGACGGCGCCCGCGAGGTCAACGCCATCGTCACCGTCACGGCGACCGGCGGCGGCACCTCGGGCGGCCGGCCCCTCGGCTTCGCCGACGCCACCGCGGCGGGCGCCGGCACCGCGGCGGCCGTGGTCGTCCTGGTGGACTGCTCGGGCTCGATGGACTACCCCAAGACCAAGATCAACGGCGCCCGCGAGGCCACCGCCGCCGCCATCGACGCGCTGCGCGACGGCACCGCCTTCGCCGTCGTCGCCGGCACCCACGAGGCCCGCGACATCTACCCCGGCGACGGCACCCTCGCCACCGCCTCCGCCACCACCCGCGCGCAGGCCAAGGAGTCGCTGCGCCGGCTCACCGCGGCCGGCGGCACCGCGATGGGCACCTGGCTGGCCAAGGCCGACCAGCTCTTCCTCACCCGCCGCGACATCGCCATCCGGCACGCCGTCCTGCTCACCGACGGCAACAACGAGCACGAGTCGGCCGAGGACCTGGCCCGCACCGTCGAACGGGTGACCGGCCACTTCACCGCCGACTGCCGCGGCGTGGGCACCGACTGGCGGATCGACGAGCTGCGCCGCATCTCCTCGGCGCTGCTCGGCACCACCGACATCGTCGCCGAGCCCTCCGGCCTGGCCGAGGACTTCCGCTCGATGATGGCCGGCGCGATGGGCAAGCAGGTCGCCGACGTCGCGCTGCGGATCTGGACCCCGGCCAACGCCAGGGTCCGGTTCGTCAAGCAGGTCGCCCCCGCGGTCGAGGACCTGAGCTCCCGCCGCACCGAGGCCGGCCCCCGGGCCGGCGACTACCCCACCGGCTCCTGGGGCGACGAGAGCCGCGACTACCACGTCTGCGTCGAGGTCCCGGCCGCCTCGGTCGGCAACGAGATGCTGGCCGCCCGGATCAGCCTGGTGCTGCCCGAGCAGGTCGCCGGCGGCACCCCCGAGGTGCTCACCCAGGGCCTGGTCAAGGCGGTCTGGACCGACGACCTGGCCTCCTCCACCCGGATCAGCCCGCAGGTCGCCCACTACACCGGGCAGGCCGAGCTCGCCTCCTCCATCCAGGAGGGCCTGGAGGCCCACCGGGCCGGGGACGTCGACCGGGCGACCGCCAAGCTGGGCGCCGCCGTCCGGATCGCCCACGCGACCGGGAACGAGGGCACCTACAAGCTGCTCCAGAAGGTGGTGGACGTGGTGGACCCGAAGGAGGGTACGGTTCGGTTCCGTAAGAACGTGAGCGAGGCCGACTCGATGACCCTTGAGACCCGGTCGACCAAGACGGTACGTGTGAAGAAGTGACCGCTGAAGACGTGACCGGGCCGGCACCCCGGCGCGACGCCGCACGGAGCCGGCCCGAAACGAGGGGGACCTGATGCCGATCTGCCCGAGGGGCCACGAGTCGCAGGCCGAGGACTGGTGCGACTTCTGCGGCTTCCCGATGACTCCGCCGGCCCCTGCGCCGGGGGCGCACGGAGGCTACCCGGGGGCGCACGGGGGCGAGCCCGCGCCCGGCGCGCACTCCGGACACCCGGGGTACGGCGGCGCCTCCTTCGGCGCGCCGCCGCCTCCGCCGCCGATGCCGCCGGGGGCCGTCCCGCCGCACGGGGCCGTCCCGCCGCAGGCCGGCCTGGTGCCCCCGGGCCGGCACGGGGCCGTACCCCCGCACGGGGCCGTCCCGCCGCAGGCCGGACCGCAGGGCCTCACCGCGGGCCTGGCCGTCTGCCCGATCTGCCGCAGCCCGCAGACCGGACGGTTCTGCGAGGAGTGCGGCTACGACTACGAGCTCTCCACGCCCTCGCGCCGCCAGGTGCCCGGCGCGGCACAGCAGCAGCAACAGCCGCAGCAGCAGCCGCCGCTGAACATCCCGGCCTCCTACGGCGGCCCCCCGCCGCAGCAGGCCCAGCACGGCCACGCCCAGGCCGGTCAGCCGCCGCACGGCCACGCCCCGGCGGGACAACCGCCGCACGGCCAGCCGCCGTTCGGCCAGCCGCCGGCGGCCCAGCAGGCCGTCGCCCCGCCCGTCCCCCAGCAGCCCCAGGCCCCGGCGCACCAGCACACCTACGGCTACCCGCCGCCCGAGGGCGCGTTCCCCGACACCTCGGTGCGCGAGGACTCCGGCCCGGTGTACGCCCAGCCGACCGGCCCCGGCCCGAACAACCGCGGCGGCGACTTCGGCACCTCGTTCAACCTGGCCCCGCCCGTCCCCCAGCAGCCCCAGGAGACCGCCCCGGCCGAGCCGGTGCGGACCAACTGGATCGCCGTGGTCTCGGCCGACCGGGACTACTTCACCGACATGATGGCCCGCAGCGGCCCCGAGGCGGCCGGCCTGTTCTTCCCGCCGTACTGCCCCGAGCGCCGGATCCCGCTGACCGGCCGCGGGCAGCTGCGGATCGGGCGGCGCAGCCAGCACCGCGGCACGGTGCCGGAGATCGACCTGTCCGTCCCGCCGGAGGACCCGGGCGCCTCGCACCAGCACGCGCTGCTCGCCGAACAGGCGGACGGCAGCTGGGTCCTGGTGGACCAGGACTCGACCAACGGCACCACCATGAACGGCGGCGCGGAGCCCGTCCCACCGCACACCGCCGTGCCGCTGAACGACGGCGACCGGATCCACATCGGCGCCTGGACCACCATCACCGTGCACCGCGGCTGACCGGCCGTCGGTCGGAGGGGATTCTCCGACTGAAAACCCGTCAAATCGTTACCTGACCACACGTCGGTGACAACTCCGGCCGGGCCGGGCGGAATTCGACATCCGCCCGGCCCGGATTTGTTTGGACCATCCTCAAAATATCCGCAAATTCGCCGCCGCGGGCGTGCGCCGGAGCCTTCCCTGCCCCTAGGCTCAGGCCACATGACTGCTGCTATATCCGCTGACGGCATCCGCCAGCGGTACGGGGATGTGCAGGCCGTCGACGGGGTGTCGTTCACCGTCGAGGCCGGCGAGTTCTACGGGATCCTGGGCCCGAACGGCGCCGGGAAGACCACCACGATGGAGATCCTGGAGGGCGTCCGGAAACCGGACGAGGGCCGGGTCGAGCTGCTGGGCATGGCGCCCTGGCCGCGAAATCCGAAACTGCTGCCGCGAATCGGCGTGCAGTTCCAGGCCTCCGCTTTCTTCCGGAAACTGACGGCCCGGGAGACCATCCGCACCTTCGCGTCGTTCTACGGGGTCGGCCCCAAGCGGGCCGACGCGATGCTGGAGCGGGTCGGCCTCTCGGACAAGGCCGAGACCCTGACCGACCAGATGTCCGGCGGCCAGGCCCAGCGCCTGTCGATCGCCTGCGCGCTGGCCCACGACCCGGAGCTCGTCTTCCTGGACGAGCCCACCACCGGGCTGGACCCGCAGGCCCGGCGCAACCTCTGGGACCTCCTGCGGGACATCAACGCCGAGGGCCGAACGGTCGTGCTGACCACGCACTACCTGGACGAGGCCGAGGTGCTCTGCGACCGGGTCTCGATCATGGACCACGGCAAGATCCTGCACACCGGCGCCCCGGCGGCGCTGATCCGCGAGATCGACGACACCGTCCGGATCAGCGTGGCCTCCGGCCAGCTCCCGCTCGAGCGCGCCCGGGAGCTGCTGACCGCGGCCGGCGCGGAGATCGCCACCCTGGAGGACGACAGCGTCTCGCTCTCCGTCTCCACCCGCCTCCCGGCTCCGGTGCTCAGCGTCCTCGCCGAGCAGAACGCGCTGCGCGGCCTGGAAGTGCGCGGCGCCACCCTGGAGGACGTCTTCCTCCAGCTGACCGGACGGGAGTTCCGCGCATGACCGCCACCACCCCCACCGAGCCGCAGGCCCCCGCCCGGCGCGGCGGCCCGGCCGCCGGCGAGCGGGAGCGGGTCAGCGCGTTCTGGAGCCTGTCCCGCGCCATGCTGCTCGGGATGAAGCGCGACCGCACCGCGGCCTTCTTCATCCTGCTGTTCCCGCTGGTGTTCCTGGTCTTCTTCGGCTCCGTGACCAAGGGCTCCGGCAGCCCGCACGCCAAGGTGGCGCAGGTCGGCGCGGTGAAGCTGTTCGACTCGATCCAGGGCGAGGACCGGGCCGGGCTGGACAAGGTCCTCACCATCACGAAGACCGACGACGAGGCCGGCACGCTGGAGAAGGTCCGCAAGGGCGACTACGACGCGCTGATCAAGCAGGGCCCGAACGGCACGGTCGAGCTGCGCTACACCGCCGCCGACCAGGTCCGGGCCGGCGCGCTCCAGGGCATCCTCAACTCGGTGGTCCAGAGCGCCAACCAGGCCGCCACCGGGCAGAAGCCGGCCTTCGTGCTGGACTCCCAGCAGGTCGAGGACAAGTCGCTCAAGCCGATCCAGTTCCTCACCCCCGGCCTGCTCGGCTGGGCCGTCGCCACCGGCGCGGTGTTCGGTGCCGCGCTGACCCTGGTCAACTGGCGCAAGACCAAGGTGCTGCGCCGGCTGCGGCTGGCCCCGCTCAGCGCCGGAACCGTGATCAGCTCCCGGATCCTGGTCTCGCTGCTGACCGCGTTCCTGCAGACCGCCGTCTTCCTGGTGGTCGCGACCGGCTTCTTCGGGCTGAAACTCACCGGCAACTGGTGGCTGGTCATCCCGCTGGTGGCCTGCGCGACGCTCGCCTTCATGTCGATCGGCCTGCTGGCCGGCTCGGTCGCCAAGACCGAGGAGGCGGCCAACGGCATCTCGCAGATCATCGTGCTGCCGATGTCCTTCCTGTCCGGCTCGTTCTTCCCGCTGGACGGCGCCCCGGAGTGGCTGAAGGCCGTCTCCAAGGTCATGCCGCTGCACTACCTGGTCGAATCCGCCCAGTCGGTGCTCACCCGCGGCGGCGGCGTCATGGACGCCGTGCCGACCATGGGCGGCCTGCTGCTCTTCGCGGCCGTGCTGACCGGCATCTCCTGGAAGCTGTTCCGCTGGGAGGACTGACCGTCCGGCGCTGATCTCCTACGCCGACGTCCGTGCCGACGTCCGCCGGTCTCCTCCCGACGGGGTCGTACGCCTTTGGTCCCGGTGTACGACCCCGTCGGCGTCTGCGACCATGGTCGGGTGAGAGAGATCCGGCGAGGCACGTTGAGCGAGGAGACCTTCTACGACCAGGTCGGCGGTGAGCCGACCTTCCGGCGGCTGGCCCACCGGTTCTACGAAGGCATCGCCGAGGACGAGTTGCTGCGGCCGATGTACCCCGAGGAGGACCTCGGGCCCGCCGAGGAGCGGATGGCCCTCTTCCTGATGCAGTACTGGGGCGGCCCGCGCACCTACAGCGAGCGGCGCGGCCACCCGCGGCTGCGGATGCGGCACGCGCCGTTCAAGGTCGACAAGGCCGCGCACGACGCCTGGCTCACCCACATGCGGGCGGCCGTCGCGGACCTGGAGCTGCCGGCCGAGCACGAGCAGCAGCTGCTCGAGTACCTGGTCTACGCCGCCGCCTCGATGATCAACACCCCGGGCTGAGCCCGGAGCGCTCCTCGGCGGGGCGGGCCGGGCCCCGGACGGCCGTTACCGGAGCGGGCTGAGGCCCAGCCCCGCGCCCGGCGCGGCCGCGGTCCGCACCACCACCGAGCCCACCGGGGAGCTCAACCGCAGCCAGCCGCCCGCCCGGTGCACCGAGAGCGGCGCCTCGGGGCTCAGGAAGCCGATCCGGTACGAGGCGTGCACGGCGCGCAGCGGCAGCTCCGGCAGCACCGAGACCGGACGGGACCACACCTCGTCCGCCAGCCGGTCCAGCACCGCGCGGGTGCGGTGGTGCTCCGGGACGGCCTCGCTGCGCTCGCGGAACTCCCCGACCGCCGCCATCAGTTCGCGGCACACCTCGGCCGCCGGCGGGGTGCCGACCGGCCGCCAGCCGGTGCGCGGCGGCAGCAGCCCGGCCCAGGCCGGACCGGTCACCGGCGCGGGCAGCGCGACGGCGCCCGACCCGGCGTCCACGCCGTCCAGCAGCTGGCCCGCGGAGACGGTCAGGTCCACCGGCTCGTCCAGACCGTCCAGCCGGGCCGTGCGGATCGCCAGCACGCCCGAGTCGCCCAGCGGCAGCCGTCCGAAGACCGCCAGCACACCGTCCCCCTCGCCCGGGCCCACCGCCTGGATCCGGACGGCCGCCGCCCGGTCGAAGCGCAGCAGGCGCAGCAGGAAGGCGGAGAGGTCGGCGGCCTCCCCGGTGTCGGTCAGGGCGAGACGGGCGGTGATGGTCACAGTGGTTCAGCTCGAATCGTCGGGTGCGGTCAGACGGCGGCGACTACCGGCTCTTCGTCCATGAAGCGGCCGAGGAACTCCCGCTCCACCGGCGAGATCCGGCGCGGCCTGCCCTCGGCCAGGTCGTAGGGGACGACCACGGTGGACGCCCGGACGTACACGATGTCGCCGCCGTCCTCGGCGACGTCCTTGATCTCGTACGAGACGGTCAGCGAGGCGCCGCCGATCTTCGTCACCCAGGTCTCGATGGTGACCGGCTCGGGCCGGTGCACCAGCGGACGCTTGTAGTCGATCTCGTGGCGGGCCACCACCGAGCCGCCCGCGAACTCCCCGGCACCGGCCGCGGCGGCCTGGGTGAACATGAAGTCGATCCGGGCCTCCTCCAGGTAGCGCAGGAAGACCACGTTGTTGACGTGCCCGAAGGCGTCCATGTCGGACCAGCGCAGCGGGCAGGCGTAGATGTGGCGAGCCACGGGAGTTCTCCTCGGTGTCCGGTCGCCCGCCGCCGTCCACCGCCGGGGCGGCGGTCGGTCGGCGACGGGCCGCGGCCCGGCAGGCCGCCCCGGAGGGCAGTCTGCCGGGCCGTTGTGACGGCTGGGTGTCAGCCTCGGGTCAGCTTCTTGTACGTGGCCCGGTGCGGACGGGCGGCGTCGGCGCCGAGCCGCTCGATCTTGTTCTTCTCGTACGACTCGAAGTTGCCCTCGAACCAGAACCACTTGCTCTCGCCCTCGTAGGCGAGGATGTGGGTGGCCACCCGGTCCAGGAACCAGCGGTCGTGGGAGATGACCACGGCGCAGCCGGGGAACTCCAGCAGGGCGTTCTCCAGCGAGGAGAGCGTCTCGACGTCGAGGTCGTTGGTGGGCTCGTCGAGGAGCAGCAGGTTGCCGCCCTGCTTGAGGGTCAGCGCCAGGTTCAGGCGGTTGCGCTCACCACCGGAGAGCACGCCGGCCGGCTTCTGCTGGTCCGGGCCCTTGAAGCCGAAGGCCGACACGTAGGCGCGGGACGGCATCTCGACCTGGCCGACGTTGATCCAGTCCAGACCGTCGGAGACGACCTCCCAGAGGGTCTTCTTCGGGTCGATGTTGGCGCGGGTCTGGTCGACGTAGCTGATCTTGACCGTCTCGCCGACCTTGACCGTGCCGCTGTCCGGGGTCTCCAGGTCCTGGAGCATCTTGAACAGGGTGGTCTTGCCGGCGCCGTTCGGGCCGATGATGCCGACGATGCCGTTGCGCGGCAGGGTGAAGCTCAGGTCGTCGATCAGGACCTTCTCACCGAAGGCCTTGTTGAGGTTCTCGACCTCGATGACGATGCTGCCCAGGCGCGGGCCCGGCGGGATCTGGATCTCCTCGAAGTCCAGCTTCCGCATCTTGTCCGCCTCGGCCGCCATCTCCTCGTAGCGGGCCAGACGGGCCTTGGACTTCGCCTGGCGGCCCTTGGCGTTGGAGCGGACCCACTCCAGCTCCTCCCGGAGCCGCTTGGCGCGCTTGGCGTCCTTCTGCCCCTCGACCTTCAGGCGGGACTGCTTGGACTCCAGGTAGGTGGAGTAGTTGCCCTCGTAGCCGATCGCGCGGCCGCGGTCGAGCTCCAGGATCCAGCCGGCCACGTTGTCCAGGAAGTACCGGTCGTGGGTGACGGCGACGACGGTGCCGGGGTACTTGGCCAGGTGCTGCTCCAGCCAGTTCACCGACTCGGCGTCCAGGTGGTTGGTGGGCTCGTCGAGCAGCAGCAGGTCGGGGGACTCCAGCAGCAGCTTGCAGAGCGCCACGCGGCGCTTCTCGCCACCGGAGAGCTTGGTGACCGGCCAGTCGCCGGGCGGGCAGCCCAGGGCGTCCATGGCCTGCTCCAGCTGAGCCTCCAGGTCCCACGCGTTGGCGTGGTCCAGCTCCTCCTGGAGCTTGCCCATCTCGTCCAGCAGGGCGTCCGAGTAGTCGGTCGCCATCAGCTCGGCGATCTCGTTGAAGCGGTCGAGCTTCCCCTTGATCTCCTTGACGCCGTCCTCGACGTTCTCCAGGACGGTCTTGGTCTCGTCCAGCGGCGGCTCCTGGAGCAGCATGCCGACGGTGAAACCGGGCGAGAGGAAGGCGTCGCCGTTGGAGGGGTGCTCCAGGCCGGCCATCATCTTCAGCACGGTGGACTTACCGGCGCCGTTGGGGCCCACGACGCCGATCTTCGCTCCGGGGAGGAAGCTGAGCGTCACGTCGTCAAGGATGACCTTGTCTCCGTGAGCCTTGCGCACCTTGCGCATCGTGTAGATGTATTCCGCCACGTGAGATCGCTCCGGCGTCGTCGGGAGTATTCGGCTTGCAGCCTTCCATTGTGCCGCACCCGGCCCTGAGGCCCGAATCGCCTGGATGACCCCACCGGGGTATCCGGAAGCGCTCCCGCCCGCCCCGGCCCCGCCGCCCGGACCGCGGCCGCCCGGCGCCCCCGCTCCCGCCCTCCCGGCCGCCTCTCCGCGGCCGGCACCCGCCCACCCCGGGCCCCACCGCCCCGTGGCCGACGCCCCCGGGGGCCCGCCCGGGAAAC
>NZ_JBHVEU010000377.1:0-8839 GCF_042802075.1 Kitasatospora sp. NPDC057518 | reverse complement strand
AGTGGTGGGCCCCCCTCTGCGGGGCGGTGTCCCCGCCCCCGGCGGGGCGCCCAACCCCCCGCTTGTGGTGGTGTCCTTACTCGCCCCGCTTGGTGGGCGGGGGCCCGCGGGGGCGGGGCCCCCCCGTCCGCACGGCCACGTGTGAACGTGGAAGGGAAGGAAGTCCCATGATCTTCATTACGGTCAAGTTCGCGGTCCGCCCCGAGCGCGCCGACGAGTGGCTCGACCTGGTCGACGGTTTCACCCAGGCCACCCGCAGCGAGCCCGGCAACCTCTTCTTCGAGTGGTCCCGCAGCGTCGACAACGCCAACGAGTTCGTCCTGGTCGAGGCGTTCCGCGACGGCGACGCCGGCAAGGAGCACGTGGAGTCCGCGCACTTCACCAAGGCCATGGACGAGATGTCGTACGCCGTGGCCGCCAAGCCGCAGATCGTCTCGATCGAGATCCCCGGCATGGACGGCTGGGGCGAGATGGGCGAGATCACCCCCCGGTGACACCGGAGCGCACCTCCGGCCGGGTGCCCAGCCCGTAGGCTGGGGCCCGGGCGGCCGGAGGGAGCAGGCGGATGGAGCGGCACGAGGTGGCCAACACCGTGTCAGGCGCCACGGTGGGCGGCCATGTGGTGCAGGCCGGGAGCATCGGGTCGGTGCACCTCCACCAGCCGCCGACGGTGCCGACGCCCCGTCAGGTGCGCGCGCCGCACGGCCCGTTCGTCAACCGTGAACCGGAGTTCGCCGCACTGGCCGGCGCGCTGGACCGGGTCGAGGAGGGCGGACTCGGGGTCGTGGTGTTCACCGGCCTCGGCGGGGTCGGGAAGACCGAGCTGATCGCCAAGTTCACCGAGCGCCACCGGGAGCGCTTCCCCGGCGGGGACCTCTACGCCGACCTGAAGGCCTACCGGCACCAGGGCGGGGTGGACCTCCCCGGGCTGCTGGCCGGCTTCCTGCGCGCCCTGGGCGCCGAGCCCCCGGCCGTGGAGGCCGAGCGGTTCACGGCCTTCCGCACCGCCACCGCCGGGCGCCGGTGCCTGTTCTTCCTGGACAACGTCGAGCACGCCGCGGAGGTCCGGGCGCTGCTCCCCGCCTGCGGGCTGGTGGTGGTCGCGAGCCGGCGGCGGCTGCCCGCGCTGCGGATGGACGGCGCCGAGGTGCGCCGACTCGGGCCGCTGAGCGCGGCGGCGGGCGCCGAACTGGTGCGGGGCTGGGTGGGCTCCGGGCGGGGAACCGACGGGGAACTGGCCGAACTGGTCGAGCTGTGCGGCGGGTTGCCGCTCGCGCTGAACGCGGTCGGGAGCCAGCTGCTGGACCGGGACAGCCTGCCGGTCGGCCGGGTGGTGGCCGAACTGCACGACCGGGAGGGCAGGTTGGCGATGCTGGAGGACGAGGAGAGCGATCTCGGCGCGACGTACGACCTGGTCCACGAGCGGCTGTCGGCGCCGGGCCGGGCGCTCTACCAGCTGATCGGCGTGCACCCCGGCCCCTTCGTGTCCGCCGAACTGGCGCGGGCGGTCGGCGTCGAGCGCGCCGAGCAGGCGGTCAGGGAGCTGCGTGGCGTCCACGTGCTCGACGAGGTGGTGGACGACGACGGCGAGGACCGATTCCGGGCCCACGACGTGGTGCGGCTGCACGCCTACGGCCGGACGCGGGAGCTGCCCGACCGCGCCGGGCTCCTCGCCGGCGTCGTGGCGTACTTCCGGGGCCGTGCCTCGCTCGCCGACCGGACGATGGGCAGGGACCGGCTCCGGCTGCAGGACCCGAGCGGCGACGACCTGCCCGGCTTCGCCTCCGACGCCGCGGCCCTGGAGTGGCTGTACGCCGAACGCGCCGACTTCCGCGCGGTGGTGGAGGAGGCGGCCGCGCAGGGGTGGCACGGCGAGGTGTGGCGGCTCTGCGAGTCGCTCTGGCCGCTGTACCACGGCCGCAAGCTCTACGATGACTGGATCGCCACCCACCGGCTCGGCATCGAGTCGGCCCAGTGGGACAACCAGCCGGCCGCCGTGGTCAAGATGCGCAACCAGCTCGCCCGCGCCCACCAGGAGCGCAAGGAGTACCGGCTCGCCGCCGAGCAGCTGGCGCTCGCCACGGAGCTGGTCCCGTTGGTGACGAACCGCCGGGTGGTCGGGGTGCTCTACGAGACCGACGGCCTGCTCTGCCTGGCCGACGGCCGCCCGGGCGACGCGGTGGAGCGCTTCACCCTGGCCCTGGCGGAGAACCGGGGCGACGACCACGGCGAGATCGTCCAGAGCTACAACCTGGCGCAGGCGCTGATCGCCGACGGCCGTCCGGAGGAGGCGCTGACCCTGCTGGCCGAGGCCACCGCCCGGGCCGGGCGGACGCGGGACACCGACATGCTGATGAAGCTGCCGCTGGTCCGGGCCCGGGCCCACCGGGCGCTCGGGCAGCTGGACCTCGCCGTCGCCCACGCGGACGACTGCGCCCGGCGGGCCAAGGAGCGGAACCAGTACGCGAAGGAGGCGCAGGCCCACACCCTGCTCGTCACCCTCGCCGAGGAGCTGGACGACGCGGAGCTGGCGGAGCGCAGCCGCGAGCGGCTGCGGCAGCTGGCGGGCTGAGGGGCGGTCCGGGCCGAGGGGCGGTCCGTAGCGGGCCAGGCGGGGTCAGGGCCCGGTGTGGAAGGACACCCGGGTGCGGTGCCCGCCGGTGCGGACGGTGAGTCCGTGCTCGGGGAGGCCGGCCGGGTCGCCGCCGTCGGCGAGCCAGCAGGCCACGGCGGAGCCGAGCAGCAGCGGGTCGACGGCGGGATCGGGGCGGCCCCAGTCCGGTTCGGCGCGGGCCTCCAGCAGCCGGCCGCCGTGCAGCCGGAGCAGGTGGCGGGCCGGGCCGAGGGCGGCCACCGCGACGGCGAGGCCGGGCAGTTCGGCGGCGGTGTCGGCGAGCCAGCGGGTGGCGGGGCGTTCGGCGTGCGCCTCGGTGCGGGCGATCACCTCGGCCGTGTAGCGCAGGGCGTCGCCCGGGTGCTCGTCGGTGAGGGCGTGGAAGCCGCGCGGGGTGTGGTCGTCCGGGTGGAAGGGGTAGCGCCGCAGGCTCACCTCGGTCCCCTCGGTGCTGCCCTCGACGTCGTACGCGGTGGGCCACTCGGCGGCCCCGGGGCAGGGGACGGGCCTGGGGTAGGGCGGCAGGGCCGGTTCGTCCCCGGGTTCGTCCAGGCCGTCCAGGAAGGAGTAGAGCAGCGGGCGCAGCAGCCGGGCGGATTCGCCGCGGTGGGCGAGCGAGCGGTCGGTGATCTCGCGCAGGCCGGCCGGGGCCTCGGCGAGGGCCTGTTCGAGCTGGGCGGCGAGGTCCCCGTCCGGGTCGAGGACGGGGGCGGCCTGGCCGAAGGCGTAGCTGGGGGAGCGCGGGTCGAGTTCGGCGGCGCCGGTGGCGACGAGCATGGTGCGGTGTTCCAGGGCGGCGCCGTAGACGGTGACCGAGCCGTGGTCGCCGATCACGCAGTCGGCGGCGACGAGCGCGGCCTGCCAGCCCTGGTGGGGCGGGATCAGGCGCAGGCCCATCCGGCGGGCGTCGTCGAGCAGCGCCCCGGGGGCGTGGCGGCTCCACACGTTGGGGTGCAGGACGACGGCCACCGTGTACTCGTCGGCGGGCAGTTGGCGGACGAGCCGCCGGGGCAGGTCGGGGTGGCGGCCGAATAACGAGTGCTCGCTCCAGGTGGAGCTGACGACGACGAGCCGTCGGCCGCCGACGGCGCCGAGCGCGGCGCGGTAGCCGTCCCGGGAGCGCCGGCTGGCGAGCATCCGGTCGAAGCACGGGTCGCCGACCACCCGGGCGACGTCCAGGGCCTCGGGGCAGGAGGTCCGCAGCCGGTCCAGCTGTTCGGGGTGGGAGAGCCCGAGGACGTCCACGAACACCCGCCCGCGGTGGGTGAGTTCGTTGCGGGACAGGCCGGCGGCGCTGACCGTGTCGCCGGTGGACTCGGTGACCAGGCGGTTGTAGCCGGCGCCGTGCGGCAGGACGACGAGGCGGGCGTCCAGGTGGTGCATGGAGGAGTGGACGGCGCAGGCGACGGCCAGGTCGAAGCGGTGGCGGACGGCGTCGTCCCAGTCCAGCACGGTGAAGCCGGACAGGCCGTGCAGGTACTCGTCCAGGGCGCGGTCGGCGAAGACGGAACCGGGGTTGACGGTGAAGTACCACTCGATGCCGTGCGGGCTCAGCAGGGAGAGGACGTCCAGCACCCGGGTGGCCGAGGTGAGGGTGCGGGCGACCGCCAGCACGCGGGCCTTGACCGGGTCGGTGTTCCAGCGGTCGGCGGGCCAGGCATGGGGGTGGGACGGCACATCATGATCGTACTGGCCGGGGCCGTTCGCGGCGCGCCTTCCCGAGCGGGAGTCAGCGGCCCGGGCGGGAGTCGGCGGACCGAGCGGGAGTCGGCAGGTCGGGCAGGCGTCGGCGGGAGGGGTCAGCCCACTGCCGCGCTGGGCTCGTGGTGCTCGGCGGCGGCGCACTCGTCGAGGAGGGGGCGCATGGCCTCGTCCACGAGCCGGTAGCGCACCACTCGTCCGTCCCGGTCGCCGGTGACCACGCCGGCCGTGCGGAGCAGCCGCAGGGCCTGGGAGACGGCGGGGTCGCGCATGCCGGTGGCCACCGCGAGGTCGCTGACGGCGAGCGGGCCGGCCCGGTGGAGGGCGAGCAGCAGGGCGAGCCGTCCGGGGTCGGCGAGCAGGGAGAACCGCTCGGCCCAGGACCGGACGTGCGCGGGGTCGCCGATCGCGGCGATGGCCTCGCAGACCCGGTGCCCGTCGATGGTGCGGTGGCCCGCGCGGTCGGCCGGTACGAGATGCATGCGGACATTCTTGCAGGCGGTCGCCTGTGATCCTGGACACCTGCGCAGGTGCGCAGCCTTGCACGGGTCGGGGCGCGGCCCCTACGGTGTTCCCCGCCGTGGTGCTCGGGAAGACCGGTGACGGACCCTCAGGGGTCCCAGCCCGGAGCGGCCCTCGCCACTGTGATCGGGTCGTTCCTCCGCCCGCGGAGGAACGTCGTCCGTGCCCACGGAGCCACTGGGTGCCTCGCGCACCTGGGAAGGCGGGCACGGGTATCCCGTCAGCCAGGAGACCGGCCACGGCATCTCACGAGGTTTTCCACGAGGTGCTGGAGCGTGATCCGCAGATGACCCTGCCCGAAACCGTTGCCGCCGGCGCGAAGCCGGCCCCTTCCGTGCTGCCCAGCTTCAGATGGCGGCGCGAGGACACCGTCCGTACGGCCGGGCTGATGGCGGTGATCGTGGCCATGCACGTGGTGGCCTTCGGCACGCTGATCTTCCTGGTCGCGCCCGAGCGGTACGCGGTCGGTACCCAGGTCTTCGGGGTGGGCCTCGGCATCACCGCGTACACCCTCGGTATGCGGCACGCCTTCGACGCCGACCACATCGCGGTGATCGACAACACCACCCGCAAGCTGATGGCGGACGGCAAGCGGCCGGTCTCGGTGGGCTTCTGGTTCGCCCTCGGGCACTCCTCGATGGTGGTGCTGATGGCCGCCCTGGTGGCGGGCGGCGCGCAGCTGGCGAACACGCTGATGGACGACGAGTCGGCCACCCACAAGTGGCTGGGCGTGATCGGGACGACCACCTCCGGCGTGTTCCTCTACCTGATCGGCGCGCTCAACCTGGCGGCGCTGCTCGGCATCCTCAGGGTGTTCCGCTCGATGCGGGCCGGGAAGTTCGACGAGAAGGAGCTGGAGGCGCACCTCGACTCGCGCGGCTTCATGGCCCGGGTGCTGAACCGGGCGACCCGTTCGATCACCCGGCCGGGGCAGATGTTCCCGGTGGGCATGGTGCTGGGCCTGGGCTTCGACACGGCGACCGAGGTCACCCTGATGGTGATGGCCGGCTCGGGCGCGGCCTCCGGGCTGCCCTGGTACGCGATCGTCTGCCTGCCGCTGCTGTTCGCGGCGGGGATGAGCCTGTTCGACACCCTGGACGGGACGTTCATGAACTTCGCGTACCAGTGGGCCTTCGCCAACCCGGTCCGGAAGGTGTACTACAACCTGACCATCACGGGTCTGTCGATCGCGGTGGCCTTCATCATCGGCACCATCGAGCTGGTCGGGGTGCTGCACGAGAAGCTCGACCTGACCGACCCGGTCACCGGGTTCGTCGCGGACATCTCGCTGGACAACGTGGGCTACGCGATCGCCGGGCTGTTCGTGGTCGTCTGGGCGATCGCGATCGGGTACTGGAAGCTCGCCCGGGTCGAGCAGCGCTGGACGCCCGAGGGCTCCTGAGCCGAGCGGCCCGGCCGCCCACGGCGCCTCCCCGAGTCCGGGGAGGCGCCGTTCGCGTGTCCGGGGTCAGCGCTCCTCGCGGAAGTCGACGTGCCGGCCCGCGGCCGGGTCGTACTTGCGCAGGACCATCCGGTCCGGGTCGTTGCGGCGGTTCTTGCGGGTCACGTACGTGAAGCCGGTGCCGGCGGTGGAGCGGAGCCTGATCACCGGGCGCAGTTCGCTGCGGGCCATGGGACGTCCTCCTGGGGTCTGGGGGTCGGGGTCTCGGGGTCCGGTCCGAGGGGTTGGCTCGAACCGTACATCGAAATGGAAGTCATTTTCATCTGGTGTAACGTGAGCCCGGTCCTGCCCATTCCCGGACGCCAGGGAGCACCCATGTCCGCCCGCTGCCAACTCACCGGCCGCCGGCCCGGCTTCGGCAACGCGATCTCGCACTCGCACCGCCGCACCGGCCGCCGCTTCGACCCCAACATCCAGCGCAAGCGCTACTGGCTGCCCGGCGAGGGCCGGTACGTCCGGCTGGCGCTGAGCGCCAAGGGCATCCGCACCGTCGACGCGATCGGCATCGAGGCCGCCGTCGCCCGCATCCGCGCCCGGGGGGAGAAGGTCTGATGGCCAAGCAGAGCAAGATCGCCAAGAACGAGCGGCGGCGCGCCGTCGTCGCCCGCCACGCCGAGCGCCGGGCCGAGCTCAAGCGGACCATCGCCCACCCCGGCACCGGCCCCGCCGAGCGCGCCGCCGCCCAGGCCGAGCTCGCCCGCCAGCCGCGCGACGCCAGCGCCACCCGGGTCCGCAACCGGGACGCCGTGGATGGCCGGCCCCGCGGCTACCTGCGGGCCTTCGGCCTCTCCCGGGTCAACCTGCGCGCCCACGCCCACGCCGGGCACCTGCCCGGCGTCCGCAAGGCGAGCTGGTGAGCGCCGTGGACGGGACCAGGCTGCCGGTGGTGGTCGTCGCCGGCCTGCACGCGGAGCAGCGCCGGGCCGCCGTCGAGGAACTGGCGGCGGCCGCGGTGGACGCCGTGGTCCTGCACCACGACCTGCGGGACGCCGCGCTCGGCACCGTCCGCCGCGAGCTGCGCGACGCCGCCGGGGCCTTCGACGTGGCCGACGTCCCGCTGGCGAACGACTGCCCGTGCTGCGCCCTGCGCGAGGACCTGCTGCCCCGGCTGCTGGAGATCGCCGACGGCGGCCGGTACGGACTGGCGATCGTCGAACTGTGGGGCGGCAGCGACCCGCACCCCGCGGTCGAGGTGATCGCCGGGGGAGAGGTGGACGGGAGGCGGCTCGACGACGCCGTCGAACTGGCGGGCGTGGTCACCGCCGTCGACCCGGACCGGCTGGTCGGCGAGCTCTCCGTCCCCGACGACCTGGTGGAGCACGGCGAGCAGACCGCCTCGCGCGACGACCGGACCCGCGCCGAGGCGCTCGCCCACCAGATCGAGTACGCCGGCACGCTCGCCGTGCCGCGCGCCGCAGCGCACGCGCCGGGGCTCGCCCTCCTGCGCCAGCTGCACGCCACCGCCCGGACCGTCCGGCTCGGCACCGGCGCGCTCACCCGGGCCGCGCTCGGCGGCTTCGACGTGGCCGCCGCCCGCGACCGGGTCAACCCGGCGCTCGCGCTGCTGCCGCAGGAGCGGGACGAGGCGGGCGTCGCCACCCTGCTGTGGGAGCGCCGCCGACCGCTCCACCCCGAGCGGCTGCACCGGGCGCTGGAACTGCTCGTCCCGGCGGCGCAGCGCAGCCGCGGCCGGTTCTGGCTGGCCAACCGGCCCGACCTGATACTCGCCTGGGACGCCGCCGGGGCGAACCTCGCGGTCGAGGAGTGCGGGCCCTGGCTCACCTCCCTGCCCGACGCGGCCTGGGAGCTCTACCCGCCCGCGCGCCGGGCCGCCGCCGCCCTCGACTGGCACCCCCGGCACGGCGACCGGGTGCAGCAGCTCAGCTTCACCGCCGAGGGGCTGGACGTCGACGGCATCACCGACCTGCTCGACTCCTGCCTGCTCACCGACGCCGAACTCGCCGCCGGCGAACCCGGCTGGAAGGCCCTGCCGGACGCCTTCCAGGACCTGCTCGACCCCGTCCACTGAAGGAGCGTCCTCCCGTGCGCAAACGATCCGCCCCGCCGAAGCCCCGGCCCAACCCGCTGCTCGCGGCGGGCATCGAGTACATCGACTACAAGGACACCGACCTGCTGCGCCGCTTCGTCTCCGACCGCGGCAAGATCCGCGGCCGCCGGGTCACCCGGCTCACCGCCGAGCAGCAGCGGGCGGTGGCCCGGGCGATCAAGAACGCCCGGGAGACGGCCCTCCTGCCGTACGCCTCGGACGCCACCCGCTAGCGCCGCCCGACGACGCGTTCGACCACACCACCCGAGAAGGAGCCCGCGATGGCCGTACCCAAGCGCAAGACCTCCCGCAGCAACACCCGGCACCGCCGGGCCCAGTGGCGGGCGACGCCCCCGAAGCTGGTCGCGATCACCCTGAACGGCCGGGAGATGCTCGTCCCGCAGAACCTCGTCCCGGCGTACCGGCGGGGTCTGCTCGACCCGGACGGGCAGTAGGCGCGACGGGAGGAAGCCGCCGCCGAGGGGAGGTGGGC
>NZ_JBHVEU010000376.1:0-8869 GCF_042802075.1 Kitasatospora sp. NPDC057518 | reverse complement strand
CCCGGCCCAGCCCGACGGCGCGGGCGCCGAGCGCCAGGGCCTTCGCGGCCCTGGCGCCCTCCCACATCCGGCCCGAGGCCAGCAGGCAGTGCGACCTGGACGGCGGCCCCAGCCGGCGCAGGCACTCGCCCAGCGGCAGGCCCACCTGGTCGAGGAAGCTGCTGGGCGCCCAGCCGCTGCCGCCCTCGGCGCCGTCCACGGTCACCGAGTCCGCGCCGCTCGCCCAGGCCACGACCGCCGCCTCGTGGATGTCGCGCCCGGGTGGGAGCTTCACCCAGATCCGCGCGCGCGGATAGTTGTTGCGCATGAACCGGATCTGCTGGCGCAGGATCTCCGCCGTGAACGTGCCCGGGCTGCTGGACCGCAGTACCCGGTCGTCCTCGCCCTGCCCGTCGGCGAAGACGCTCTCGTCGGTGCTGTACCGATCCGCCAGCTGCGCCGCCACCGAGCGCTTCAGCACCGTCATCCCGCCGAGCCCGGGCTTGGCGCCCTGCCCCACCTTGAGTTCGAAGGCCAGGCGGCCGGACTCCAGCAGCGCCTTCGCGGCCGGGGCGCTGTAGATCTGGTTCCACACCTCGGCGTCCGCGTCCTCGGTGCTCTGCTGGAACGCCAACCCGCCCATGTCGTCCGGGAGTTCCTGCTCGTAGGCGCGCAGCCGGGCGAGCATGCTGTCGCCGGTGTCGGCGGAGGCGTCGGCGGAACCGCTGCCGGAGGCGCCGGCGAAGCCGTTGGTCGGCACCACGTTCTCGCCGATGACCAGCGGGATGCCCAGGCGTCCGGCCTGGCGGCTGGCCGCCAGGCCCAGTCCGGAGGAGGCGACCTGGGTGGAGCCGAAGGCCGACACGTACACCGGCAGCGCCGAGCGGAACCCGCCGATGTCGGTGGCGAGTTCGACGTCGCCGTAGAGCGGTTCGCGGGCCAGGTCGGTGAGCTTCTCCAGCCGCTGGGGCACGAAGACCGGCGGGACCAGGCGCATCGCGTCCAGCGCGTCCCCGCCGCGGGGCGCCGCCGTCCGCGGCTCGCCGCCCGTGCCGCCGGCGCCGAACAGCGTCAGGCCGTAGCCGTCCGTCGAGGGGAACGCGCGGGCGGCGCCCTCCCTGGCCCGGGACCGGATCGCGGCCTCCGGGAACCCCGGGGCGCTCAGCACCCCACTCACGGCGAGACCACCCCGGGGACCTTCGGGAACGGGGTGGCCTGCCAGACCGCGTCCAGCCCGGCGACGTAGCGGGTGAGCCGCTCGATGCCGATCCCGAAGCCGGCGCTGCCCGGGATGCCCTCGCGGACCATCTTCAGGTACCACTCGTACTTGGCCGGGTTCTCGCCGCTCTCCCGCATCCGGGCGATGATCCGCGCGTAGTCGAACTCCCGCTCGCTGCCGCTGATCAGTTCGCCGAAGCCCTCGGGGGCGATGAGGTCGAAGTTGCGCAGGACCTCCGGGCGCTGCGGGTCCTCGCGGTCGTAGAAGCCGCGTGAGCCCTTGGGGTAGTCGACGATGAAGAACGGCGCGTCGGACTTGTGCGAGAGCAGGCCCTCGCCCTGCCAGTCGATCTCGGCGTCGTGGTTCTGCTCGTGGCCCAGCCGCGCCAGCTCGGCCATCGCCTCGCCGTGGCTGATCCGCTCGAAGGGGGTGTCGCGGGTGAGCAGCGGGGTGAAGGCGTCCGCGTCGCGGCCGAGGGCGTCCAGGTCGTCGCCCAGCGTCCGCACCACGCGCTCGACCGCCGCGGTCACGATGGACTGCGCCACCCCCATCGCGTCCTGCTGGGTGGCGCCGGCGATCTCCACGTCGAACTGGTGGAACTCCGCCAGGTGGCGGCCGATGTTCGCGGTCTCCAGGGGTTCGAGCCGGACGTTCGGCGCGACGTAGAACACCTTGTCGAAGGCGAGCAGCGACGCCTGCTTGTAGAGGATCGCGCTGGTCATCAGCTTGTAGCGGTGGCCGTAGAAGTCGACGTCCACCTGCTTGGCGCCCCGGCCGCCCGGGTCCGTCACCGGTCCGATGATCGGCGGCAGCAGCTCCACGAACCCCTCGCCGAGGAGTAGTTCGCGGCCCGCCTGGACGATCTGGTTCTGGATCCGCAGCACGGACCGGGTCACGGGGTTCTTGAGGTGGTCCGGCAGTACACCGGGCCGTGCAGACTCGAACTCGCTGGTCAAGGGGTCTCTTCCTTCGGTTCTCTGGTCCTGCGGTCTCTGGTTCTGCGGTTGTGGCAGGGGGTTCAGCCGGGGAGCCCGGGGAGCCGGTCCAGCGTGGTGGCGGCGCGCTCGTCGAACGACCGCGCCACGTGGGACAGGGCCCGGAGCAGGTCCGAGGCGCTCATCGAGCGGTCGCCGGCGGATCGCCCGGACGGCCGGACGGGCAGGGCGCCGGTGTGCGACCAGCGCAGCCGCCCGTCGGACTCGATGTAGCTCCTGGCCCGCCCGGCGTTGTCCGGGTGCAGGCAGTACGGGACGTCCAGCAGTCCCCGGGCGAACGCCTCCACCAGGGCGGCGCCCACGTCCGTGTTCAGGCCGAGGACGGTGTCCACGAGCGCGGTCGCCTCGTCCAGGACCTCGCTGCCCGCCCCGGTGTCGGCCGGCGCCGATCCGCCCGCGTTCTGTGCGGCCAGCGCCGCGATCTCCAGGGCCTCGACGTTCTCCCGGACGGTGGGGATGCGGTGCGCCTCGGCCGCCGTCTTGACGATGAGCCGCTCCGCCCCGGTGCGGACCGCCAGCTCGGCGGCCTGCTCCAGCAGCAGCAGGGCACCGGAGCGGGTGCCGGGGTAGACCCCCATGTAGTTGTAGATCACGATGTGGCGGTCGACGTCCGGCAGCAGCGCGTCGGCGAGCCGGCGCAGGGCCAGCACCGCCTCCCGGTCCTGCTCGGCGTTGGTCTGCTGCGCGTAGCTCAGCGAGATGCTGCGCAGTCCGTGCTGGCGGAAGAACACGCCTTCCAGGACGCTGATCGCCACCAGCAGGCTGGGCGGGCAGAGCTGGCCGAGCATGCAGCCGCCGAAGGTCTCGACGTGCGGTTCGACCTCGCCGTCGCGGGCCCGGACCATCAGCTCGCAGGACCGTTCCCAGTTCCGCACCGCCTCGCGCAGCGGCAGGCGGCCGTACGGCAGGCAGTAGGAGACCGGGCCGCCTTCGGTGGTGTCGAGCCCCGCTTCCAGCGAGGCGGCGATGATGCCGTAGGGGCTGGCCGAGCCGTGCCGCACCTGGACCGGGAAGTCGCGCTCGCGCACGCCCTCCAGCACCCCCCGGTTGGTCGCCGGGGGATGGGTCCTGATCGGGTACCCGTTGAGGTCGCCGCCGCCGTCGACGGCCCGCCGGGCGTCGGCGAGCTTGCCGAGCCGGGTGTAGCTGTCGAGGGTGATCGTGCCGACCGTGGTGGCGTTGGCCGCCTTGACGGCGACCAGCCCCTCCCGCATGGCCAGCGGGTCGCCGAAGCCCATCCGCGGCTGCACCACCAGGTTGCCCCGGGCGTGCGACCGTCGGACGAAGTCGGCGAACGCGTTGGCCGGCGCGTCGTTCATGGCGTGGGGGCGGCGCGGAGCTCCTCCAGGACGCGGCCGGTCCGCCCCGCCTTCACGGCGCCGAGGGCGGAGACGTACCGCTCGAACTCCGGCAGTCCGGCCGACTCGTGGAAGACCGCGGAGAACCCGGCGTCCAGCAGCCGGCGCGTCATGGACTCGCCGCCCCCGCCGCCCGCCCCGGCCCGCAGCTGCCGGCCGGTGCCGAGCTTCCCGCCGATGACGATCGGCGTGTCGGCGAGCTCCGGGACGGCGCGCAGCTCCGCGACGGCGGACAGTCCGTCGCTCTCGCCGTGGCCGTTGACGCTGCTGAGCACGATGAGGTCGGGGGCCTCGCGCCGGCACTCCGCCGCCAGTTCCGCGCCCGGCAGGCACGGGCCGAGGTTGCGCACCCGGTGTCCCCAGTCCTCCAGTTGGAGCTGGAGGAAGACGAGGTTCCAGGTGTGGGAGTCCGACTCGGTGCCGCTGACGATCACGTCGAGGGTGGCGTCGGTGCTCACCGCCGGCTCCTCTCGCTCGGGTCGAGGGCGGCGATCCTGGAGGGCAGGGTCTTCCAGACCTCCGGGGTGTAGAAGTGCCCGCCGGGAAGGACGTCGTGGCGGTACTCGCCCAGGGCCAGCGCGCGCCACTGCTCGCCCGCGTTGGCCTCGATGACGTCGTCGTCGGCGCCCGAGAGCATCTGCACCGGCATGCTGACGGTGGCGCCCTCGGTGTACCGGAAGGTGTCCCGGACCCGGATGTCGGCGCGCATCAACTCGACGGCCATCTCCTGGAGTTCGGGGTCCTCCAGGACGTGCGCCGGCATCAGCCCGTGGGTCTTCATCCAGAGCAGCAGGCCGTCGTCGTCGTCCTGCTGGGACGGGAACATGTCGCGGGGCGTCAGCCCGCGGGCGGGCGCGTTGGCCGAGGAGACGACCAGGTTCAGCGGCAGCGGCCCGCCGCTGCTCTCGATCCGCGCGGCGACGTCGAAGGCCATCCAGCCGCCCATGCTGTGCCCGAAGAGCACGTACGGGCCGTCGACGGCGGAGAGCACGGCCGCGGTGGCGTCCTGGGCCAGCTCCTCCCAGTCGGTGGCGAAGTCCTCCAGGAACCTGCCCTCCCGGCCCGGGTAGCAGATCGCCGACAGGGCGATGTCGGCCGGGACGGCGTCGCCCCACAGGTGGTAGGAGGCCGTCCCGCCGCCACAGAAGCCCAGGCAGATCAGCGTCAGCGCGGCTCCCTCCGGGCGCCGGATGCTGATGACGGTGGTGTCCTGTGCGGTGTTCACTTGCCCTCCGTCCGACGGGACTCCACGAAGGCCGCCAGCCCGCGCAGTTCGGGGTGCTGGTAGACCTCCTTCGTGGACACGGTGATGCCGAACTGCTTCTTCAGCCGGCCGATGACGCGCAGCGCGATGAGCGAGTGGCCGCCCAGCGAGAAGAAGTTGTCGGTGGGACTGATCCGCGGCCGGCCGAGCACCTCGGACCACACGCCGGCGATCAGGGTCTCGAACTCGCCCTGCGGCTCGTCCCCGGCCTCCTGTCCGCCGTCGGCCCACAGGGCCTCGTCCACGGCGGGCAGGGCCCGGTGGTCCACCTTGCCGTTCACGCTCAGCGGCATGGCCTCCAGCGTGACGAAGGCCGACGGGACCATGAACGACGGCAGCAGGCCGCCCAGGTGCTCCTGGAGCTCCCGGGTGTGCGGGGCGCTCCCGCCCTCCGGGACGACGTACCCGACCAGCTGGTCGCCGGCGGTCGCGGTGCCGTGCAGGACGACGGCGGCGGTCCTGACCCCCGGGTGCGCGGCGAGCGCGGCCTCGATCTCGCCCAGTTCCACCCGGTAGCCGCGGATCTTGATCTGCCGGTCGACCCGGCCGAGGTAGTCGATGGCGCCGTCCGGGCGCAGCCGCACCCGGTCGCCGGTGCGGTACATCCGGCGGCCGGTTCCGGTCGGGTCGGCGACGAACCGCTGCGCGGTCAGCGCGGGCCGGCCGACGTAGCCGGTGGTCACGGAGGGCCCGGCCAGGTAGAGCTCCCCCGGCTCGCCGACGGGCGCGGCGCGCAGGTGCTCGTCGAGCACGTGGGCGGTGAACCCGGGCAGCGGGAGGCCGATGTGCGGGCCCTCGCCGGTGATCCAGCCCGCGGTGGCGTCCACCGTGCACTCGGTGGGGCCGTACAGGTTGATCGCCTCGACCGTCCCGGCGGCGCGGGCCTCGCCCAGCTCCCGCCAGACCTCGGCCGGCACCGGCTCGCCGCCCATGAACAGCCGCAGCACGCGGCCGTCGGCGGTGGGGGCGAGGAGGGCCTCGCGCAGCACCTCCCAGTGCGAGGGCGTCAGGTCCAGGTCGTCGACGGCGTGCTCGTCGAGCAGGGCGCGCAGCACGGCCGGGTCGGTGCGCTCGTTCTCGCCGATCACCACGATGCTGTCGCCCCGGCAGATCCGGGCCCACTGCTGGACGGAGGCGTCGAAGGAGATGCTCGCGTTCCAGGCCACCACGCGCGGCCGGTCGGCGTAGAAGCCGGCGTCCTCGAGGTCCGCGGCGAGCGCGGCCACGCCGCCCCGGGTGGCCTCGACGCCCTTGGGCGTCCCGGTCGAGCCGGAGGTGAAGATCACGTACGCCGGGTCGGCCGCGGCGGCCTGTGCCGCCGGCGTGTCCGCGGTCGGCGCGGCGAGGGCGTCCGCGAGGGTGAGGACGTCGACTCCGGCGGGCCAGGCGGGACCGTTGCCGGGCTCCGCCAGGACGGTCCGCAGGCCGGCGCTCGTCACCATGTGGGTGAGGCGCTCCTGCGGGTAGGCCGGGTCCAGCGGCACGTAGGCGCCGCCGATCCGCCACACGGCGAGCAGGGCGACGACGAGGTCCGCGCCGCGGTGCATGCTGACGCCCACCCGGGCGCCGCGGCCGAGCCCGAGCTCGGCCAGCCGCCCGGCCAACTGCCGTACGTCCTGGTCGAGTTCGGCGAAGGTCAGGGTGCGGTCGGTCCCGCGTACGGCCATCCGGTCCGGGGTCGATTCGACCGCCCGCCGGAAGCGGACCATCGGGTCGACGGGTGCGGTCCTGGCCGCCGGGGCCAGGGGCTCCTCGGTGATGCTCACGCGGCACCGCCGGTCTCCGCCGAGGCCGCCACGGTGGGCCGGCAGTCGTCGAGCTCGACGGGGTTGCCCATCGCGACGACGATCTTCCGGTCGCCCCGGAACGGGTCGCGGCCGTGCGCCGTGAGCACGTTGTCGACGAGCATGACGTCGCCCGGCTGCCAGGCCTGACGCACCGTGGCCTCGGCGTAGGCGGTGTTGATGAGCTCGAGCTCGTCCCGGGTCAGGGACTTCCCGTCGGCCACGCCGGTTTCGAACGGCAGGCCGTCCGCGCCGAATTCGTCCAGGAGCGTCTCGCGGAGTTCCTCGTCCAATGACCAGGAATTCCAGAAGGCCATGTGGTTGAACCAGACCTCCTCATCGGTGGCCGGGTGCCGGACGATACCGGGCCGCCGCTGCACCGTTTTCAGATTTCCCTCGCCGTCCCAGCGGCAGGAGATCAGGTTCTCCGCGCAGTACTGCTCGACGTCCTCGCGGCGCTCGGTCGCGAATGCCTTTTCCCAGCTCACGGAGATGTGTTCGGAGTAGCTCCGGTGCAGGGTCCAGCCGTGGGAGCGAATGCGCTCGACCAGGGGGGCGGGCAGGTGCCGCAGGACCTCCCGGCAATCCGCCACCGGCGTCGCCCCGCCTTCCTCGGGGGCGATGAGGCAGGCGAACATCAGGAGCCCGGGGAAAGTCAGGGTGTAGCTGTTCTCGTTGTGCATCCGGATCGACTGGGCCGGCGGCAGGTCGGTGGACGAGTAGACGTCGTTGCCGAAGCTGCTGCGCGGCGTCGCCTTCTCCCGGTAGGGCGTCCGCTGCGGGATGAGGACGTCCCGGACGAGCGCGAAGTCCTCGACGGAGGCGACCGGGAGGCCGCGCAGGTACAGCGCGCCGTACCTTTGAAGCGCGGTACGGAGGTCGGGCAGGATCGCGTTCAGCCACGCGCAGGCCGCTTCGGCGCCTTCGAATCGAGGGACGACCAGGGTCGCCGGCTTGCCCTCCTCGAGGGTCCATTCCAGTTCTTGTGGCGCGGTGCTTGCAGAAGACATGACTCGATGCACCTTCCTCATGACGGAGCGCCACGGCGTGGTTCCGTGGTCGCCCCGGGGCAAGTTGAATCGTGATCAGAACCTCTGACCCGAGAACACGGTCATCGACCCGCGGGGGGTCGTCGTGCCGGGTCGCCAGGGAATTCGCGCGGCCCGGTTCAAGGGCCGACATCAGGACGGTTCGGCGGGGTGTCGCTGTTTTCCGCCACCGGCGGCAGTGAATGGGCAGCCCAAGAGGCCGGCTCCGCAACGCCCGAAAAGGCGTCGACGAGCCGCTACCCGGGACCGTCAGGCCACCCCTGGCCGCACGTGCGGACTACCGGTACCGTAGCTCCGACCGGAGAACGTCGGGCTGCCGTCCGGCACACCCGCACACCGATCCATTCCCCCCTCCCGAGTGCTCACATTCAGGTGCGGCGGAATCGCGCACCCGGTGTCGTTCCCCCGAGCTGCCGAGGCGGGTGCAGTACTCCCCCATCGCCTCGCATTGACCGTGCACCGCCAATCAGATCACACCAATGCGCCGCCGTGGAAGAAGTAGCAGAGGCAAGTTCGGAATCTTTAATGTCGCATTCACGTCACCGACAGTGACGATTCCCTTACCGTATGGGGCAATTCCCGTGCTGAGGGCGACGGGACGCCGCCGTCGCCCGTCCGGCAACGGCGGCAACACCGGTACCAGAAGCCGGAGTTCCGCTTCCGGAACAGCGGCGCCCGGGCCGCCCTCCGGAGCGGGCGCGCTCGGGCCCGCTCCGGAGCAGGCGCGCTCGGATCCGTCCTCCGGAACAGCGGCCGGCCCGGGCCCGTCCCTCCCGGCCGGCGCGCTCAGGCCCGCCCGAGGACGCGGTCGACGGCGATCTCGATGACCACCCGGTCCGGGTTGACCCGCGGCTCGCGGTAGCGCTCGGCGTACCGGCGCTCCGCCTCGGCGACCTGCTCGGGCTCCTCCCGGACGACCGCCACGCCCTCCAGGGTCGACCAGCGGGCCCCGGCCACCTGGCAGACCGCGACGCGCAGGCCCTCCGGCCCGGCCACGGCGACGTTGCGGGCCTTGCGGCTGGTGCGGCTGGTGATCACCCGGGCGGTCCCCGTCTCCGGCTGGTACGTCACACCGACCGGCACCACGTGCGGCGTGCCGTCCGGGCGGGTGGTGGTCAGCGTGGAGATGTGCCGTTCCCGCCAGAAGGCGAGGAAGGATTCGTCGAGGTCGCGCGGGTCGTGGGCCATGCCCGCGATCGTACGGCCCCCGGGGAACCGTCG
>NZ_JBHVEU010000375.1:0-8870 GCF_042802075.1 Kitasatospora sp. NPDC057518 | reverse complement strand
GGAGAACTCCGCCGGGGCCCTGCCGTCCGACCCGGACCACCTGGGCCCGGTCGGGTCAGACGCCGTACTCGTCCAGCGGCGGGCAGGAGCAGACCAGGTTGCGGTCGCCGTACGCGCCGTCGATCCGGCTCACCGGCGGCCAGTACTTGTCCGCCGGGTTCACGCCCGCCGGGAAGACCGCCTCCTGCCGCGAGTAGCCGTGCGCCCAGTCGCCGGCCAGCGTGGCGGCGGTGTGCGGGGCGTTGCGCAGCGGGTTGTCGTCGGCCGCCCACTCGCCCGAGCCGACCTTGTCGACCTCGGCCCGGATGGTGATCATCGCGTCGCAGAAGCGGTCGATCTCGTGCAGGTCCTCGGACTCGGTCGGCTCGATCATCAGCGTGCCGGCCACCGGGAAGGACATCGTCGGCGCGTGGAAGCCGTAGTCGATCAGGCGCTTGGCGATGTCGTCCACCGTCACGCCCGTCTCCTTGGTCAGCGGGCGCAGGTCGATGATGCACTCGTGCGCGACCAGCCCGCCCGGACCGGTGTAGAGCACCGGGAAGTGCGGCGCCAGGCGCTTGGCGATGTAGTTGGCGTTCAGCACCGCGACCTGGGTCGCGTGCTTGAGGCCCTCGCCGCCCATCAGCCGGACGTACGCCCAGGAGATCGGCAGGATGGCCGCCGAGCCCCACGGCGCGGCCGAGATCGGGCCCACGCCGGTGGCCGGGCCGGCCTCCGGCTGCAGCGGGTGGTTCGGCAGGTACGGCGCCAGGTGGGCGCGCACCGCGACCGGGCCGACGCCCGGGCCGCCACCGCCGTGCGGGATGCAGAAGGTCTTGTGCAGGTTCAGGTGCGAGACGTCCGCGCCGAACTTGCCCGGCTTGGCCAGGCCGACCAGGGCGTTCAGGTTGGCGCCGTCCACGTACACCTGGCCGCCGGCCTCGTGCACCAGGGCGCAGATGTCGGTGATCTGGGTCTCGTACACGCCGTGGGTGGACGGGTAAGTGACCATCAGCACGGCGAGGTTGTCGCGGTGCTGCTCGATCTTCGCCTTCAGGTCCTCGACGTCCACGTCGCCGTCGACCAGGGTCTTCACCACGACCACACGCATGCCGGCCATCACCGCGGAGGCCGCGTTGGTGCCGTGCGCCGAGGACGGGATCAGGCAGACGTCGCGCTGGGTGTCGCCGTTGGCGTGGTGGTAGGCGCGCACGGCCAGCAGACCGGCCAGCTCGCCCTGCGAGCCCGCGTTCGGCTGGATCGACACGGCGTCGTAGCCGGTCACCTCGACCAGCTGCTGCTCCAGCTGGCGGATCAGGGTCAGGAAGCCCTGGGCCTGGTCGATCGGCGCGAAGGGGTGCAGCTGGCCGAACTCCGGCCAGGTCACCGCCTCCATCTCGGTGGTCGCGTTGAGCTTCATGGTGCAGGAGCCCAGCGGGATCATGCCGCGGTCCAGCGCGTAGTCCCGGTCCGACAGGCGGCGCAGGTAGCGCAGCATGGCGGTCTCCGAGCGGTGGCTGTGGAAGACCGGGTGGGTCAGGTACTCGTCCTCGCGCAGCAGCGCGGCGGGCAGCGCGTCGGCGGCCTCAGCGACCTCGACGGCGGGGACGCCGAACGCGGCCCAGACGCCGGCCAGGTGCTCGCGGGTGGTGGTCTCGTCGGTGGAGACGGAGATCCGGTCCGCGCCGTCCTGGTGGACGTTGATGCCGTTGGCGCGGGCGGCGGCGGCGATCTCCGCGGCGCGGCCCGGGACGACGGCGGTGACGGTGTCGAAGAACTCGCCGTGCAGCAGCTCGACGCCGCCGGCCCGCAGGCCCTCGGCGAGGGCGGCGGCGTAGCGGTGGGTGCGGCGGGCGATGTCGGCCAGGCCGTCGGGGCCGTGGTAGACGGCGTACATCGAGGCCATCACGGCGAGCAGCACCTGGGCGGTGCAGATGTTGCTGGTGGCCTTCTCGCGGCGGATGTGCTGCTCGCGGGTCTGCAGCGCCAGGCGGTAGGCGCGGTTGCCGTCGACGTCGACGGAGACGCCGACCAGGCGGCCGGGCAGCGAGCGGGCGAACTCGGCGCGCACCGACAGGTAGCCGGCGTGCGGACCGCCGAAGCCCATCGGCACGCCGAAGCGCTGCGAGGTGCCGCAGGCGATGTCGGCGCCCAGCGAGCCCGGGGACTTGAGCAGGGTCAGCGCGAGCAGGTCGGCGGCGACGGCGACGATCGCGCCCAGGCCGTGCGCCTGCTCGATCACCGCGGTGAGGTCGCGGACCACACCGGTGGCGCCCGGGTACTGGAGCAGCACGCCGAAGACGCCGCGCTCGACGATCTCGGCCGGGATGCCCTCGGACAGGTCGGCGACGACGACCTCGACACCGGTCGGCACGGCACGGGTGTTGATCACCGCGACGGTCTGCGGCAGGGTCTCGGCGTCGACCAGGAAGACGCCGCCCTTGACCTTGGTGACGCGGCGGGCCAGCGCCATCGCCTCGGCGGCCGCGGTGCCCTCGTCCAGCAGCGAGGAGCCGGAGGTCGGCAGGCCGGTCAGGTCGGAGACCAGGGTCTGGAAGTTGAGCAGCGCCTCCAGGCGGCCCTGCGAGATCTCCGGCTGGTACGGGGTGTAGGCGGTGTACCAGGCCGGGTTCTCCATGACGTTGCGCAGGATCACCGGCGGGGTGAAGGTGCCGTAGTAGCCCAGGCCGATCATCGGCTGGAGCACCTGGTTGCGGCCGGCCAGCTCGCGCAGCTCGGCGAGGACCTGGGCCTCGGTCCGGCCCGCGGGCAGGTCCAGGGCGGTGATGGAGCGGATCGCCTCGGGCACCGCGGTGGCGGCGAGCTCGTCCAGCGAGCCGTAGCCGACGGACGCCAGCATCTTCTCCTGCGCGGCGGCGTCGGGGCCGATGTGGCGGTTCTCGAAGGGGCTGGCCAGCTCAAGCTCGGTGAGGGTCGAGGCGCCGGTGGGGCGTCCCGCGTTCGGCTGGGCGTTCATGGTGGTCGAGGCCTCCTGGTCACGGACCGGCGGGGGTACGCACGCCGGTCGGCCTCGCCGCTGCGGACAGCGGACGAACCTGGGCGGGCGGACCCGACAGGCCTCCCCCTCTGTCATCGGGACCTGAGAGCTTCACCCGCACGGGGCGCTGTGGGCGCTCCGTCGGCTTGCACCGTCGGTGAGGGTGGTGATCGCCGGCTTCCGCGCCGACGCTCCTGCCCTGCTTTCCAGAGTGACCTACCCCACACGGTACGGATGCCTGAGAGATTCCGGGGAGGAGTTGCTCCTTCGGCGCTCCGACCAGCGGCTTTCGCAGTCGGAGACTCTCCCGAGCGGGCTCTGCGGTCGTCGCCCAGGGTACCAGCGGGAGGCCCCCCGATCACGGGTGCGTCAGGTCGTTCGGGGTCTACGCGCGTCCCCCGGACGGTCCAGCGCGCAGCCCGTCCGGCGCACCCCGCTCGCGTCCGTCCGATTCATGGCTTTTGGTGTGAAGTGGCGGACGGAACGGGTGCTCCGGCCGCCTTCCTGCGGGAGTTCCGCAAGCTCAGCGCACGGGAGGAAAGAGTGCAGACCGACATCGACCCCCGGGACCTCATCGGTCACAAGGCCGTCGACCGCAACGGAGACAAGATCGGCACGGTCGACGAGGTCTACCTGGACGACGCCACCGGCCGGCCCGAGTGGGCCGCGGTCCGGACCGGCATCTTCGGCCGGGACGCCTTCGTCCCGCTGACCACGAGCGAGTTCGCCGGCGACGAGCTCCGGGTGCCGTACGACAAGTCGCTGGTGAAGGAGTCGCCGGACTTCGGCGTCGGCCAGCACCTGTCCCCCGCCCAGGAGCTCCAGCTGTACCGCTACTACGGGCTCGACACCCCGATGGACGGCCGCCCGAGCCACGAGAACGGGAGCCGGCCCAGGCAGGCCGACCTCGACTTCGGCACCACGGCGGCGGCCGCCGCCGCCACGACGACCGCGGCGGCCCCGGCGAAGTCGCTCACGTTCCACACCCCCGAGCGCTCCACCGAGCCCGTTCCCGAGCCCGCCCCGGCCAGAGCCCCCGTCGCCACCGCCCCGCCCACCGCCGCCGTCACCGCCGCGGTCGCCGACAGCACCAGAACCGCCCCGGAGGCCGACATGCGGATGCTCAGCACCCCCGAGGCCACCACCGCCACCCCGGCGGCCGCCCCCGTCGCACCCACCGTGGAGCCGAGGCCGCAGTCGCAGCCCGCCCCCGCCCCCGCGTCTACGCCCGCCCCGGCGGCGACCGTCGGCGCCGCGCACGCCGACGGCGCCCCGTCCGCCCCCAGCGGCCCGGTCGAGATCACCTGCCGCGAGGAGCGGCTGGAGGTCACCACCGAGTGGCACACCCTCGGCACCGCGAAGCTGCGCAAGTACGTGACGACCGAACAGGTCGAGCGCCGCATCCCCGTGGTCCACGAGCGCGTCCGGGTCGAGCGGATGCCGGTCAGCGACGCCGAGCGCGCCACGCTCAGCGAGAAGGACATCGCCGAGGCCGTCGAGGAGGTCACCCTCCGCGAGGAGCGCGCGGTGGTCCGCAAGTACCTCGCGCCCGTCGAGCGGGTCCGCCTGGTCGTCGAGCGCTACACGACGGAGGAGGTGGTCCGGGAGGAGCTCCGCCGCGAGCACGTCGAGGTCCACGACACCACCGCCACCCAGAACACCTCCCCGGCCGGCTCGACCCCGCCCCCCGCCTCACCCCCCGCCGCCGACTCACCCCGCCCGGCCGCACTGCGCCCGCTCGTCTGACACCACCCGCGAAGAGGGGCCCCGGACACCGTCCGGGGCCCCTCTCGCACACCCACCGCAGGCACCCTCCCCACACCTGCCACCCCCCACCACGGCCCTTGTCACGTACCCGACCGTTCACCTTTGCCAAAACTTAACCACTCGATATTTGACACTCTGAAGTATCTCCCTGCATGGTTACTTCAGTTCATTCACTATGTACGGGAGGAAGCAACCGTGAGTGAGGCACCACAGCCCACCACCGCGGCCGAGAAGCAGAGCAGCGCCCGGGTCCTGCCGGCCCTCATCCTGGCGATGCTGTCGTTCAGCGTGGTGCAGACCGCGGTCGTCCCGATCCTGCCCTCGCTGGCCAAGGAACTGCACGTCTCCGCGTCCAGCGTCACCTGGCTGATGACCGCCAACCTGCTCTCCGCAGCCGTGCTGACTCCCCTCCTGGGCCGCTTCGGCGACCTCCGGGGCCGCAAGCCGATGCTGCTGATCTCGCTGGCCGGCCTGGTCGCCGGTTCGGCGCTGGCGGTCAGCACCCACTCCTTCCCCTGGCTGGTCGTCGCCCGTGTCCTCCAGGGCGCCGGCGGTGGCGTCCTGCCGCTGGCGATCAGCATCGTCCGCGACGAGCTGCCCAAGCAGAAGGTGACCGGCGGCGTCGCCGCCATCAGCGCCTCGATGGGCGTCGGCTCCGGCCTCGGCCTGGTCGCGACCGGTCTCCTGCTGGAGCACTGGAACTACAAGTCGATCTTCTGGATGGGCCTAGTCTTCGGCCTGATCGCGATCGCCCTGGTCGCCTTCCGCGTCCCGACCGACCCGGTGACCGACAAGGAGGGCGGCGCCGACCCGCTGGGTGCCCTCACCCTGGCCGGCTGGCTCTCCGCGCTGCTGGTCGCGGTCAGCCAGGGCAACCACTGGGGCTGGACCTCCAACAAGACGCTCGGCCTGTTCGCCGTCGCCGCCGTGGTCGCCCTGATCTGGGGGATCATCGAGACCAAGGTCGCGCACCCGCTGGTGGACATGAAGATGATGGCCCGTCCGGCCGTCGCCTTCACCAACGTGGCCGGCCTGCTCATCGGCTTCGGCATGTACGGCTCCTTCATGGTCATCAGCAACTTCGCCCAGACCCCGGAGAAGCTGACCCACTACGGCTTCACCGCCAGCGTGCTGCACGCCGGCCTCCTGCTGCTGCCGTCCGCGATCGGCTCGATGGTCGCCGCCCCGGTCGGCGCCCTGCTGATCGCCCGTCGCGGCCCGCGCCTGCCGCTGGTCCTCGGTGGCGTCCTCGGCGCCATCGCGATGGCCTACCTGGCCGTGCGCCACGGGCACGAGGGCGACATCTACACCGCCTCGGCGATCTTCGGTCTCGGTGTCGGCCTCGCCTTCGCCGCGATGCCGGCCTACATCAACGGCGCCGTCCCGGTCGAGCAGAGCGGTATCGCCAACGGCATGAACTCCGTGCTGCGCACGGTCGGTGGCGCGATCGGCACCGCCGTCATGGCCGCCATCCTGACCGGCGACACCATGAAGCTGCCGCCGCAGATCCCGCTGTCGCTGCCCACCCTGGACGCCTACAAGCACGCGTTCTGGACCGCGGCCGTCGTCTGCGTCGTCGCCGGCGTCGTCCCGTTCCTGATCCGCGGCACCAAGTCGGCCGCCACCGCGACGGTCGTCGGCGGCTCGGCCCAGCAGGACTCCAGCCCCGAGCTGGTCAAGACCGACGCCTGACGAGGCGTCCGGCCCCCGCGCTCAGGGACAGGGCGCGGGGCCCGGTCCCCGTACATCGTGAGGGCATCACGAACGCACGGGGTCCGGCACGGTGATCGGCCCCACCCGGTACTCCCCCACCGGGTGGGGCCGCTTCGCGTTTCAGGCTCCTTCCCCCGGCCCGCCGGTCCCCTCCGACACACCGTCCGGCCCCTCGTCCGCACCCGCGTCCCGGCGCAGCGGCAGCGGCCGGGACGGTTCGAGCGCCGGGTCGTCCACCGCGAAGGTCCGTACCCGCCCCGGCCCGTCCCACGGCGTCTCGAACCGTACGGTGACCCTCCCGACGCCGCTGCCCTGCACCCAGCCCGGACCGAACTCCTCGTGCCGGACGTCCTGTCCGGGCACCCACCGCCGCACCACGACGGCCTCCGGCTCCGCCTCGGCCTCCTCGGCCTCGGCCGCCGCCTCCGCGTGCTCCGCGGCCTCCTCCCGCAGCGCCTGGGCGAACAGGTCCTCCTGGGTGTAGTCGGCGAGTTGGGCGACGCCCACGCCGAGCAGCCGGACCCCGCCGGTGATCTCCACCTGCTCGGCCAGCCGGCGCGCGGTCGCGGTGATCACCGCCTCGTCGTCGGTGGGCCCGCCGAGCGTCTCCGAGCGGGTCAGCGTCGAGAAGTCGAACCGCCGGACCTTGAGCACCACCGTCCGCCCCGAGCGCCCGGCCGCCCGCAGCCGCCGTACGCACCGGCCGGCCAGGGCCTCCACCTCGCGCAGAACCCGTTCCCGGTCGGCCAGGTCCACCTCGTAGGTGTCCTCCACCGACACGGACTTGGCGTCCTGGTCGGCGATCACCGGCCGCTCGTCCAGCCCTATGGACATCTGGAAGATCCCGGCGCCGTGCGCCCGCCCGACCAGCTGCACCAGCTCCGCCTCCCCCGCCTCCGCGAGGTCGGCCACCGTGCTCAGCCCGGCCCGGCGCAGCACCTGCTCGGTGGCCGGCCCGATCCCGGGCAGCGCCCGCACCGGCATCGGGCCGAGCACGGCCCGCTCCTGCCCGGGCTCGATCATGACCAGTCCGTCCGGCTTGGCCTGCTCGGAGGCGATCTTGGCCATCAGCTTGGACCCGGCCGCCCCGACCGAGCCGGTCAGCCCGGTCGACCGCTGGATGTCCGCCCGCAGGTCCTCCGCGAGCGCGAGGACCAGCCGCTCGCCGGTCTCGTGGTCCGCCTCCAGCAGCGCCGGTCCGTACGGGCCTGCCTCCAAGTCCACGAAGGCCTCGTCCAGGCTGAGCGGCTGCACCAGCGGGGACAGCTGCCGCAGCAGCCCCATCACGATCTCGCTGTTCTGCCGGTAGGCCTCGAACCGCCCCGCCAGGAAGGCCGCGTTCGGGCAGAGCCTGCGCGCCTGCGCCATCGGCATCGCCGAGTGCACCCCGAACCTGCGCGCCTCGTACGAGGCCGTGGAGACCACCCCGCGCCCGCCGAGCCCGCCGACGACCACCGGCTTGCCGCGCAGGCTGGGCTTGGCCGCCTGCTCCACCGCCGCGAAGAAGGCGTCCATGTCGAGGTGGATGATGCTCGGCAGAGATCGCACCCGCCGATCATCGCGTACGGGTCCGACAGTGCGTACGAACCGGGCCGGAGGCCCCGCTCCCGGCCCCCGTCGCTACTGCTTCGCGGCCTCCGCCAGCGCCTTCGGAATGCCGTCCTCCCGGGGCCCGAGGAACACCGGGTCCGGCCGCAGCCAGGCGTTGGCCGCCGCCTTGCCCGCCCCGGCGACCTCCCGCAGCCCGCCGTACAGCCAGGTCGCGTCGTGCAGTTCCGGCACCCCGACCGCGTACGAGCGGATGCCCGCCGCCTCGCACAGCGCCAGCGCCCGGCGGACGTGGAAGTCCTGGCTGACCAGCACCGCGTGGTCCACCCCGAAGATCCGGCGCGCCCGGGTGCAGGAGTCCCAGGTGTCGAAGCCCGCGTAGTCCCGCACCACCCGGTCCTCGGGAACGCCGTTCCGGGTCAGGTAGTCGTACATCGCGTCGGGCTCGGAGTACTCGACCCGCCCGTTGTCCCCGGTCACCAGGATCGCCTGCACCTTCCCCTCCCGGTACAGGTCCACCGCCGCGACCAGCCGGTGCTCCAGGTACGGGGAGGGCTTGCCCTGGTACAGGCCGGCCCCGAAGACCACCGCGACCGGCGCGGCGGGCGCGCTCTCCACGGTGCCCACCCGGTCCCCCGCGGCGAACCACACCCAGGCGCTCGGCGCCAGCGCCAGCGAGCAGAGCACCGTTCCGACCTGGAACACCCTGCGCTGCGTCCGCCGCTGCCGCAGCCGGGCCCCCAGCAGTCCGGCCCTGCGCCGCAGCAGCCCCGATATACCGGTACCGACTCCCACGTGCCCTCCCTCGATCACGTCAACCGGGGAACACGACGGGGCCGCGGGTCCGAACGGTTCCCCGTCCGGG
>NZ_JBHVEU010000374.1:0-8906 GCF_042802075.1 Kitasatospora sp. NPDC057518 | reverse complement strand
CGCTCGGGTCGAGCGAGGCCGCTGGGCTCCGAAACTGTTGGGCTGACACCTGCCCTTCGGCCTCGTCCTCCAGGGTGCCAACGGTGTGGACTCCGAGATCCTCCTCGCCGCCGCCTACGCGGCGCGGACGTCCCCGACTTCGCAGTCCTGCTGACCACGGAGCCCGACACCGCACAGGCAATCCTGGAAGCGGTATCGGACCGGACGGTCAACACCAAAATCCCGTACGGGAGTTAGAGAGAACATGAGCACCACCGAAACCAGCCTCACCCCGCTCCCGATCGTGGACGTCCACGTTGTCCTGCGCACCCCGGACGGCAAGATCCTGCTCTCCCAGCGCGGCGGCCCCTACGGCTACGGCCAGTGGCACGCCCCCAGTGGCAAACTCGACCCCGGCGAGAAGCCCGCCCACGGCGCCGCCCGCGAGCTGGCGGAGGAGACCGGTATCACGACCGACCCGGCCCGCCTCCGCCTCGCCTACACCGTCCTGCACCACCAGGGCCCGGCGGCCCTGCGCCTCGGCCTGTTCTACCTCGCCATCGAGTGGGAGGGGGAGCCGGTCAACCGCGAGCCCGAGAAGTGCCTGGACCTGCGCTGGTTCGCCGAGGGCGGCTTGCCCGACGACCTGATCCCGTACCCCGCCGCAGGCATCCGCGGCGCCCTCACCGACCCCGGCGGCCTGGCGCACCACGGCTGGCCGGCCGCGTAGCGGTCGGCCGGTAGGGCAGGGGCCCGCGCGTTCGAGGCGAACGTGCGGGCCCCGGGGTGGAATCGGGGTCAGCGGGTGGCGAGGGATTCCAGGAGGCGGTCGAGGGAGGTGCCGAGGCCCCAGCGGGTGGAGAGTTCCTCCAGGGTCATGGGGTAGAGGGGTTCGCGGGGGAGGACCGGGTCGAAGTCCGGGAGGGGGGCGTCGGGGGCGACGCGGACGACGGTGGGGGCGACGTCGAGGTAGGCGGCGCCTTCGACGATGTTGCGGCGGCGGGCCGGGGTGAGCTTGGAGCCGAGGTCGAGGGCGGCGGCGCGGATGGCCGGGAGGTCGCCGTACTCGTTGATCAGTTGGGCGGCGGTCTTCTCGCCGATGCCCTTGACGCCGGGCAGGCCGTCGGACGGGTCCCCGCGCAGGGCGGCCATGTCGGCGTACTGGGCGCCGCGTACGCCGTACTTCTCCTGGAGCAGCGCGTCGTCGGTGACCTGGAGGTTGCCCATGCCCTTGACCGGGTAGAGCACGGTGATCCCGCGGGCGTCGTCGACCAGTTGGAAGAGGTCGCGGTCGCCGGTGACGATCTGCACCGGGCCGGTGGCGCGGGCGGTGAGGGTGCCGATCACGTCGTCCGCCTCGTAGCCGGGGGAGCCGACCCGGGCGATGCCGAGGGCGTCCAGCACCTGCTCGATCACCGGGACCTGCGGGGCCAGCGTGTCGGGCACCTCCTCCTCGCCGTCCTCGGCGGCCTCGGCGACCCGGTGGGTCTTGTAGGAGGGGACGAGGTCGACCCGCCACTGCGGGCGCCAGTCGGCGTCCATGCAGGCGACCAGCTGGTCGGGCCGGTGGTCGTGGACCAGCCGGGCGATGAAGTCCAGCAGGCCGCGGACGGCGTTGACCGGCTCACCCTGCGGCGAGCGCAGGGTGTCCGGTACGCCGTAGTAGGCCCGGAAGTACAGGCTGGCGGAGTCGAGCAGCATCAGTCGCGGTGCGGTCACGTCTCAGATCATGCCGTACGGCGGTGACGGACCGCCGGTTCTCAGTGCTCGTGCGGTCCGGCGCGGTGGACCGGGCCGTGGGAGTCGGCGCAGTGCTCGGCGGCGGAGGAGGCGGCGGAGGCGCCGTTGGGGGCGGCGGTGGAGTCGGGCGGGGTGGCGATCTGCAGCAGCGCGCCGGCCTCGTCCTCGCCGACGTGGTCGACCTGGAGGGTGGAGTGGGTGATGCCGTACTCGTCCGAGAGCCGGCGCTGCAGGGAGCGCCGCACCGCGTGGCAGTCGCCGCCGGGGGTGACGAGGATGTGCGCGGACAGGGCGGGCTGGCCGGAGGTGATCTCCCAGATGTGCAGGTCGTGGATCTCCTCGACCAGCGGTTCGGTGACCATCCGGTCGGCGACCGCGTCCGGGTCGATCCCGGCCGGGGCGGCCTCCAGGAAGATGCGTCCGGAGTCCCGGACCAGCGCGATGCCGGCCTTGAGCATCAGTGCGACGACGATCAGCGAGGCGATGGCGTCGGCCCGGGCGAAGCCGGTGGTCAGTACGATCGCGCCGGCGACGGCGGTGGCGATGAAGGCGTACAGGTCGGTCAGGACGTGCTGGAAGGCGCCTTCGACGTTCAGCGAGCTGCGGTTGGCCTTGGACATGCACCAGGTGGCCGCGAGGTTGACGACGATCCCGATCAGCGCGGTGATCAGCACCAGCGAGCCGGTGACCTGCGGCGGCTCGAACAGCCGGGTGACCGCCTCGTAGCCCAGCCAGGCCGACAGCACCAGCAGGGTGACCCCGTTGGCCTGCGCGGAGAGGATCTCGGCGCGCTTGAGGCCGTAGGTGTAGCCGCCCCGGGCCGGGCGGGCGGCGAGCCGCATGGCGATCAGCGCGAGCACGATCGAGGCGGCGTCGGTGAGCATGTGCGCCGCGTCCGAGATCAGGGCCAGGGACTGGGCGGCGAAGCCGACCACGACCTCGCCGGCCATGAAGACGACGATCAGGGCGAGGGCGCTGAGCAGCCAGCGGCGGTCCGCGTCGGCGGCGACGCCGTGCGAGTGGCCGCCGTGTCCCCCGGAGCCGTGGGAGTGCCCGCCCGAACCATGCGCGTGCCCCCCGGAGCCGTGCGAGTGCGAGGGCGAGTGCCTCTGGTCATGCGCATGATCATCGTGCGAGTGCTCGTGCCCGGCCATGGAAGTCCTCTCTGGGCGCACGGGTGGGAAAGGGGGCGCGATACGACCGCCCCGCAACCGAAGTGAACCGCAGAATCGACAAAGATCCAAAGGTTGTACTGGTGACCGTTGTCGTTCCCGTCCGGGCGGCCGGATCCGGCTCACTCCGCACCCGGCCGGCCTCCCGAACTCCCGTTCCCCCGCGCCCAGTTGATCTACCCCAGCGCCATCGCGTCGAGGACTGCCGCGGTGGCCGCCCGGACCAGGGCCCGCATCAGCCGCAGGTCGTCCCCCTGCTCCGGGTGCCACTGCACCCCGAGCGCGAACCCCGGCCCCTCCACCGCCTCCACCGTCCCGTCCGGCGCGTGGGCGCTCACCCGCAGGCCCGCCCCCACCCGGTCGACGGCCTGGTGGTGGAAGGTCGGCACCTCCAGCTCACTCTCCGGCAGCAGCCCGCCCAGCAGCGTCCCCGGCACCGGCCGCACCAGGTGCGAGCCGTAGCACCCGGGCGAGCCGCCGTGCACGTCCACCGGCACCACGTCCGGCAGGTGCTGCACCAGCGTCCCGCCACACACCACGTTCAGGACCTGCATCCCCCGGCAGACCGCCAGCAGCGGCATCCCCGCCGCCAGCGCCGACCGCAGCAGCGCGACCTCCCAGGCGTCCCGCTCCGGCGAGTCCACCTCCGTCGCCGGGTGGGCCGGCTCCCCGTAGTACGCCGGGTCGATGTCCGGCCCGCCCGCGATCACCAGGCCGTCCAGCCGGGCCAGCACCTCCGGGGCGCGCTCCGGGACGTCCGGCGGCAGCAGGACCGCGATCCCGCCGGAGTCCCGGACCTGCGCGGTGTACCGCTCGGGCAGAAGGGCCACCCGGCGGCCCCGCCAATCGCTCCAACTCGCGTCCACCAGGTAGGTGCTGACGCCGATCAAAGGCCTGCGATCCATGGCGCGCATTCTCCCCCCGGAGCACCTGATCCACCGTCAGCCACGCGCGTCGGCGCGCCACGGGCGCCCGACACCCACCCGCCCTCTTCCGCCCCGCGAGTCGCAGGCCGTACGGTTCGCTGTGACCGTTTGATCTCGAAGAGTGATCGAGGAGGAGGGTTCGGTATGTCCGAAACGCCCGAACGGGCCGCCGCGGGCTCGCCGCCCCGGCCGCCGCTGACCCTGGACCAGCTGCGCGCCCTGGTGGACACCGGTGAGGTGCACACCGTCGCGCTCGCCTTCACCGACATGCAGGGGCGCCTCCAGGGCAAGCGCTTCGCCGCCCGGTTCTTCCTCGACGAGGTGGCCGAGCACGGCGCCGAGGCCTGCGACTACCTGCTGGCCGTCGACGTCGACCTGAACACCGTGGACGGCTACGCCTTCTCCTCCTGGGCCACCGGCTACGGCGACTTCGCGATGCGCCCCGACCTCGGCACCCTGCGGCTGACCCCCTGGCAGCCCGGCACCGCCCAGGTCACCGCCGACCTCGCCCGGCACGGCGGCCACCCGGTGGACGCCGCCCCGCGCCAGCTGCTGCGCCGCCAGATCGCCCGGCTCGCCGAGTACGGACTGGCCGCCGACATCGGCACCGAGCTGGAGTTCCTGGTCTTCCGCGACACCTACGAGCAGGCCTGGCTGGGCGGGTACCGCGGCCTGACCCCGGCGAACCTCTACAACGTGGACTACTCGATGCTGGGCACCGCCCGGGTCGAGCCGCTGCTGTCCCGGATCCGCACCGAGATGGCCGGCGCCGGCCTGGTGGTGGAGTCCGCCAAGGGCGAGTGCAACCTCGGCCAGCACGAGATCGCCTTCCGCTACGCCGACGCCCTCACCACCTGCGACCAGCACAGCGTCTACAAGACCGGCGCGAAGGAGATCGCCGCCCAACTCGGCTGCGCGCTCACCTTCATGGCCAAGTACGACGAGCGCGAGGGCAACAGCTGCCACATCCACCTCTCGCTGCGCGACGCCGTCGGCGCCCCCGCCTTCGCCGACCGGGACGGCCGGATGACCGACACCATGCGGCACTTCCTGGCCGGCCAGCTGGTCGCGCTGCGCGAGTTCAGCCTGCTGTACGCGCCGAACATCAACTCCTACAAGCGCTACCGTCCGGGCTCCTTCGCCCCGACCGCCGTCGCCTGGGGCCGGGACAACCGCACCTGCGCCTACCGGGTGGTCGGCCACGGCCCCGGCCTGCGGATGGAGAACCGGGTACCGGGCGGCGACGTCAACCCGTACCTCGCGGTGGCCGGGATGATCGCGGCCGGCCTGCACGGGCTGCAGCGCAAGCTGGACCTGCCCGCGCCCTGCCTCGGCAACGCCTACGCGGTGGAGGAGTACGCCCGGGTGCCCGGCTCGCTGCGCGAGGCCGCCGGGCTCTGGGCGGACAGCGCACTGGCCCGCGAGGCCTTCGGCGACGACGTGGTCGAGCACTACCTGAACATGGCCCGGGTCGAGCAGTCCGCCTACGACGGGGCGGTCACCGACTGGGAGCGCTACCGATCCTTCGAACGGATGTGAGCCGTGACCGAGCCGAACGCGACCGCCGGGAGCAGCACGGTCCGCAACCCCGCCACCGGCGAGGTGCTCGCCACCGTCCCCGACACCACCCCCGAGCAGCTGGACGCGGCCGTCCGGCGCGCGGTGAAGGCCCAGGTCGGCTGGGCGGCGCTGGCCCCCGGTGAACGCGCCCGGCTGCTGCGCCGGTTCGCCGACCAGGTCGAGGTGCACGTCCCGGAGCTGGCCGCCCTGGAGGTGGCGGAGGCCGGCCACCTCCAGGCCAACGCCCGCTGGGAGGCCGGCAACGTCCGGGACCTGCTGGAGTACGCCGCCGGGGGAGTGGAACGGCTGACCGGCCGGCAGATCCCGGTCCCCGGCGGCCTGGACGTGACCTTCCACGAGCCGGTCGGCCTGGTCGGGGTGATCGCGCCGTGGAACTTCCCGATGCCGATCGCCGCCTGGGGCTTCGCCCCCGCCCTGGCGGCCGGCAACGCCGTCCTGCTCAAGCCCGCCGAGGCCACCCCGTTGACCGCTCTGCGGCTGGCCGAACTCGCCCTCGCGGCGGGCCTGCCCGAGGGCCTGTTCCAGACCGTCCCCGGCGCGGGCGCCACCACCGGACGCGCCCTGGTGGACCACCCGGCCGTCCGCAAGATCGTCTTCACCGGCTCGACCCTCGTCGGCAAGGAGGTCGCCGCCCGCTGCGCCGCCCGCGCCAAGCGGGTCACCCTGGAGCTCGGCGGCAAGAGCCCCAACATCGTCTTCGCCGACGCCGACCTGGCCCGCGCCGCCGACCCGCTCTCCTTCGCCGACAACAGCGGCCAGGACTGCTGCGCCCGCAGCCGGATCCTGGTCCAGCGCGAGGTGTACGAGGACTTCCTCGCCCTGCTGCTGCCCGCCGTCGACACCCTGCGCACCGGCGACCCGACCGACCCGCAGACCCAGCTCGGCCCGCTGATCTCGGCCGCCCAGGTCCGCCGGGTGGCCTCTTACCTCACCCCCGACCTGCCGGTGCTGGCCCGCGGCAAGGTCCCGGACGGGCCCGGCTACTGGTACCCGCCGACGGTGGTCGCCCCCGAGGACCCGGAGGTCCCGGCCGTCACCGAGGAGATCTTCGGCCCGGTCGCCGCCGTCCTGCCGTTCACCGACGAGGCCGACGCGCTGCGGCTGGCCAACGCCACCCGCTACGGCCTGTCCGGCTCGATCTGGACCCGGGACGTCGGCCGCGCGCTGCGCCTGGCCCGGGGCGTACGGGCGGGCAACCTGTCGGTCAACTCGCACTCCTCGGTGCGCTACTGGACGCCCTTCGGCGGCTTCGGCGAGTCCGGGGTGGGCCGCGAGCTGGGGCCGGACGCGCTGCGCCACTTCACCGAGACCAAGAACGTCTTCATCCACAGCGAGGAGTGACAGCCCGATGAGCGAGAAGCACGCCGCGCCGGACGAGCCCGTCTGCCGACGGCTGGTCGGCCGCACCGCCGTGGTCACCGGCGCGGGCAGCGGGATCGGCCTGGCCGCCGCCAGCCGGCTCGCCTCGGAGGGCGCGAAGGTGGTCTGCGCCGACCTCGACGAGGAGACCGGGCGGGCCGCCGCCAAGGAGGTCGGCGGGCTGTTCGTGCACACCGACGTCACCGACCCGTACATGGTCGAGGCGCTGTTCGACGAGGCGTACGAGACCTGCGGCAGCGTGGACGTCGCGTTCAACAACGCGGGCATCTCGCCGCCCGAGGACGACTCGATCCTGACCACCGGCCTGGACGCCTGGCGCAGGGTCCAGGAGGTCAACCTGACCTCGGTCTACCTGTGCTGCAAGGCCGCGCTGCCGTACATGCGCCGGCACGGGCGGGGCTCGATCATCAACACCGCCAGCTTCGTGGCCCGGATGGGCGCGGCCACCTCGCAGATCTCCTACACCGCCTCCAAGGGCGGGGTGCTGGCGATGTCCCGCGAGCTGGGCGTGCAGTTCGCCCGGGAGGGCATCCGGGTCAACGCGCTCTCGCCGGGGCCGGTGGACACCCCGCTGCTGCGCGAGCTGTTCGCCAAGGACCCGGAGCGGGCCGCCCGCCGGCTGGTGCACATCCCGCTCGGCCGGTTCGCCCGGGCCGAGGAGATCGCCGCCGCGGTGGCCTTCCTGGCCAGCGACGACTCCTCGTTCATCACGGCGAGCGAGTTCCTGGTGGACGGCGGCATCTCCGGGGCGTACGTCACACCGCTGTAGCCGCCCGCGGGCTCGGCGGTCGGGCCGCACAAGGGCCGCACAAGGGCCGAGGAAGGGCCGCAGCCGGGGTTCTCACCGGAATCTCATCGAAAACGGCGGGAATTCCGGGCCGCGCTGATTTCGCGTTTATCCGGCTGCCTTTAGATTCTCTACCGTGAGCGAGCAGATTCCCGCCGGGTGGTACCCGGACCCCAAGAACACCACCGGCGACCCGAGGCCGCAGCGGTGGTGGGACGGCAAGGGCTGGACGGCCGACACCCGGCCCGCACCCTCGGACGCCCCGGCACCGCAGGCTCCGGAGGCGGAGCCGACGGCCGCCGCGGCCCCGGGGCCGGGAGCGGCCGGGCAGACCACGGTGCTGGAGGGCGAGGTGCTGGAGAGCGGCCCGACCGTCCGCTACCCGGAGCCGCCGCCCTTCGGCGCCGCCTACGGCTCGCCCGCCGGGCCGCCGCGCAAGGCCCGGCGCAAGCCCTCCAAGCTGGTGCTGGCGACCACCGTCGCCGCCCTGCTCGGCCTGGCCGTCGGCGCGGGGGTCACCTACCTCGCGGTGGACGGCCACAGCGACCGCGCCCCGCGCAGTGCCCGCCCGGCCCCGCAGGGCGGCGGCTACGGCCCGTGGGGCGGCCTCCCGGGCTTCGGCGACCCCGGCAACGGCGGGGGCGGGGACAGCAAGGGCGGCAACGGGGGCAACGGGGGCAACGGCGGGAAGGGCGGCGGCGGGAACGGCAACGGCGGCGGCAAGACCCGCCCGAGCACCGACCAGGCGATCGACGTGGTCAACAAGCTCACCCTGCCGGTCCCGGACGGCTGGGAGGCCGGCACCACCACCGACGGCTACGCCATGCTCAGCGTCGGCTCGTACACCTGCGTGGACGGCAAGAGCACCTGCTCCCTCGGCGGGGCCAACACCGGCCGGATCGACGGCGGCGGCACCGACGCCCAGGCGGCGGCCAAGGCCGACATCGCGGCGGCCGCCAAGGCCGCGTACGGCGACGTCACCGGGCACCAGGAGCTCAAGTCCGAGGCCGTGAAGGTCAACGGCCAGGACGGCTACCTGGTCCGCTGGAAGGTGGACGCGCCCAAGGGCAACAACGGCTACGTGCAGACCGTGGTCTTCCCGTCCGCCGACGGGAAGTCGCTGGTCTCGGTGCACTTCGGCTTCGACATCGCCGACAAGTCGCCGGACGTCGCGGTGATGGACACCATCGTCAAGGGCATCACCGACTACAAGGGCAAGCTGCCGACCATCCCGGGGCTGCCCGGCTCCGGCGGCTCCGGTGCGGGCGCCGGCGGCGCCGGGGGCACCACCACCTGAGCACCGCGCTCCTCACACGGCGGCGGCCCACCCGGGAGGGAACC
>NZ_JBHVEU010000373.1:0-8914 GCF_042802075.1 Kitasatospora sp. NPDC057518 | reverse complement strand
CGCCACCACCGAGGACGTCGTACGCGCCGTCACGGAGGCGCTGCGCTCCGGGCGGAGGATCGCGCCGCGCAGCGGCGGCCACTGCTTCGAGGACTTCACCGCCGATCCGGGCGTCCGCCTGCTGCTGGACCTCTCCCCCATGGACGCGGTCGGCTACGACCCGGAGCGGCGGGCGTTCGCCGTCCAGCCTGGCGCCACGCTCGGGCGGGTGTACCGGGCGCTGTTCACGGGCTGGGGCGTGACGGTCCCGGCGGGCGCGTGCCCCGAGGTGGGCGCCGGCGGGCACTTCGCCGGCGGCGGGTACGGGCCGCTCTCGCGCCGCTACGGCTCGGTGGTGGACCACCTCCACAGCGTGGAGGTGGTGGTGGCGGACCGGGCCGACCGGGCGCGGACGGTGGTCGCCACCCGTGAGCCGGACGACCCGCACCGGGACCTGTGGTGGGCCCACACCGGCGGTGGCGGCGGCAACTTCGGCGTGGTCACCCGCTACTGGCTGCGCTCCCCGGACGCGACGGGCGACGACCCGTCCCGACTGCTGCCGCCCTCGCCCCGCGAGCTGAAGGGCTACCAGGCGGTCTGGGCCTGGGACGAGCGGATGACGGAACAGGCGTTCACCACCCTGCTGCGCAACTTCGGCACCTGGCACGAACGTCACAGCGAGCCGGGCTCCCCGTACGCGGGCCTGTACGCCATCCTCTCGGTGGCCCGTCGCGGCGGCGGCCCGATCACGATGTTCGTGCAGGCCGACGCCGCCGTCCCCGACCTGGACCGGATGGTGGCCGAGCTCGTGTCCGCGGTCGGCGCGGGCACCGGCGTCGAACCCGCCGTCGACCACCGGACCGTACCGTGGCTGCACGCCCTCACCTGGCCGGGCGCGGGAGCGGCCGGGGACATGTTCAGCCGGCGCTACAAGCTCAAGGCGGCGTACCTGCGCCGCTCGTACACCGACGCCCAACTCGCCACCGCCTACAGCTGGTTGACGGACAGCGCCGCCGTCTCGCACGGCGGTCTGCTGTTCGTCGGCTACGGCGGCCAGGTGAACGCGGTGGCGCCGGGGGCGACCGCGACCGCCCAGCGGGACGCGGTGATGAAGGTCGTCTACCAGACGGTGTGGACGGACGAGCGGGAGGACGCGGCGAACCTCGCCTGGGTGCGGGGGTTCTACCGCGCGATGTACGCGGACACCGGCGGCGTGCCGGTGCCCGGCGAGGTCAGCGACGGCTCGTACATCAACTACCCCGACGCCGACCTCGCCGACCCGGCCTGGAACCGCTCCGGCGTCCCGTGGCACACCCTCTACTACAAGGACGACTACCCGCGGCTCCAGGCCGTGAAGGCCCGCTGGGACCCGTACGGGCTCTTCCGGCACACCCTCTCCGTCGAGCCCCGGCCGGCCCCGTGACGCCGCTCCGGAACAGCCGGGTCCCGGAGGGGCAAACGGCGGGTCAGCGGACGGTCACCTGCCAGGCGCTGTAGGCCGTGGCCATGCGGCCGGCGATGCCGGGGCAGTAGTAGGTCGACGGGTTCATGGTGGCGGCGGGGAAGACGGTCGAGTTGGAGGGGCCTGCGTCGCTCCAGGCGCCGGTGGCGGGGGTGCGGACCTTCAGCCCGGTGGTCTCGACGACCCGTCCGCTCAGGTCCTGGCAGACGCCCACGTTGCCGGTGGCCGTCCGGTCGGAGTAGTACTCGAACATGTCCCAGCCGTAGTCGAGGCCGGTCTGGTCGGTGCCCCGGCTGGTGAAGAACGGGTCCCAGGTGCTGGTGGCGACGTTGTAGAGGGAGGCGCTCCAGGTGTTGGTCCGGGCGTCGGTGAGCTGGACCTGGAGGCTGTAGGCGGAGCGGCCGTTCACGGTGGCGCCGTACTTCCGGAGGAAGGCGGCGTCGATGTCGACGGTCGCGCCGACCGCCTGGGAGGGGTCGGTGGTGCACCAGTCCCAGGCCCATATCTGGGCGCTGTCCCGGGTGTGGACGGTGACCATCTCGATGCAGGAGTTGCTGCGCGGCTTGGTGGTGGGGGCGTAGAGGAAGTCGTTGGCGCCGCTCAGGCGCAGCGCGTCGTCGAGGGTGTGGGTGGCGATGACGGCGTCGTAGCCGGTGTTGCCGTTGGGGCCCAGCTCGGTGCCCCACCACCGGTGGGCCTGGGCGGCGATCGGCGCCGGGGCGGTGCGGTTCGTGGCCGTCTCCGAGGGCCGCGCCTCCGTGGCGAGGCCCGCGCGCAGCTCGCGGAACCGCTGGACGGCGGGCCGGTCCTGCGGCCTGATGCCGGCGTCGCCGAGGACGCGGCCGGACACGGGGGCGCCCGTCGGTGCGTCGGCCCGCGGGGCGGCCGGGTGGGCGGCGTGGGCCGGGGCCGACGCCGGGACCGGGGCCGCCTGGGCGCCAGGTGCGAGGGCGGTTCCGGCGACGGCGAGGGCACACGCGCCGGCGGCCGCGGCCGCGGTCCTCAGTACGGACGAACGGCGCGATAGTGTCGTGCTCATGACACTCCTAGGTGTGGGGGAACCCGAGGGGGGTGGCAGCCGCCGCCCGCCGAGGAGCGGATCGGATGCGCGGGGAGATCCGGTCACTGGCGAACGGAGCGGGTGGCCATCAGCGTGGGCCAGGCCCCGGCACGACACAATCCGGCTGCCGGAACTACCCATACTCAATCAATCCACCCGGCCTGAAGGCCGGTTGCCCACCCGGGCGTCCGAACCCCGAACCGCGGGCATCCTCACGATCGGGCCCGGCGGGCGGGCGCAGCCCCGTACGCACCGCCAGGACGTACGCACCGTCAGGACGAGCGGAGGCGAGCATGAACGACCCCTGGAAGGCCGTGCTCCACGGTTCCCTCGCCGACCCGGCCCGCCCCGGGACGGTCCTGCTGGTGGAGGGCCCGGCCGGCACCGGCAAGTCGCACCTCGTGGCAGGGCTCCGCCGCCGACACCCGGCCGGCTCCGGCTGCCTGACCCTGACCTGCCCCGGCCCGTCCGACGACGACGCACAGCACGCCCTCGACGCCCTCACCCGCGCCTTCGGCGACCCGACCCGGACCGCCGTCCCGACCCTGCTGGTCGTGGAGGACGTCCACCGGGCCGACGAACGCACCAGGTACCGGATCCGGCACCTGGCCCGCACCCTCCCGAACGGCTGCGCCCTGGTGCTCACCTGGCGGCCCGAGGACCTTCCCGCCGACCGGCCCCTGCTGGGCGAGCCGCTCTCCTGCCCGCCCGGAACCGCCGTCCTCCGGGTCCGGACCGGTCCGCTCCCGGCCGCGGCAGCCCGGGAGTTGACCGAACGGACCCTGGGCGCCCGGTGCCCGGACGACGTGATCGAGCGGCTGTACGCGGTCACCGGCGGCGTCGCCCAGGTGCTCGTGGACGTCCTGCCCGCCCTGGCGGGCACCGTCCTCGCCGACACTTCCCCGAGCGGCCCGACCGTGGACACCGTCGAGGCACTGGAGGCCCCACCGCGCCTGGCGGAGACCGTACTGCGCCGACTCGCCCACCTCCCGGCGGACGCCCTGCGGCTGGTGCACGCCGCGGCGGTGCTGGGCGAACCGGCCTCCGAAGCCGAACTGGCAGCCCTGACCGACCTGACGGCGGAGACGGCGCGCGGCATGCTCCTCGCCGCCCTCACCGCGGCCGTGCTGACCGACCTCGGCCCCCGGCGGTACGGCTTCCGCGTGCCGCTCGCCGCCCGGGCCGTGGCCACGAGCCTCCCCGCCCCCGAACGCGCCGACCTGCACCACCGGGCGGCGCAGGTGCTGAGACGGCGCACCGACGTCCCCTGGCCGCAGGTCGCCGGGCACCTCCTGGCGGCAGGGGTCCGCCGCGGCCTGGTCCGGGCCGCCGAGCGCGCCGCCGAGACCCACGCCGCCGCCGGACGGCACCGCGAAGCCGCCCGGCTCCTCCAGGACCTGCTCGCCGACCGCCGGATCCCCGGCCCCGCCCGCGCGAGGCTCGCCACGGCGGCTCTGCGCCGCATCGCCGGGTTCACCCTCCAGGACGCCGGCGCCCTGCTCGACACCCTCACCGGCGCCCCGCTCCTGCCCGGCCCGCTGCGCGCCCAGGCCCGGGTGCTGCAGGGACTGTCGCTGTGCACCCCGACGACACCGGACCACGACGGCTGGCTGTACCTGGAGCGCGCCGCCAGGACCCTCCCCGACGGACCCGGCCTCGCCGCCCGCGTCCTGGCCGCGATGTCCATGCCGCACTGGCCCGGCATCCCCCTCGCCGAGCACCGGCAGTGCGCGGAGCGGGCGGGCGCCGCGCTGGCGGCCACCACCGACCCCGTCCTGCGGGCCGCCGTCAACGCCAACCTCGTCGGGCTGCTCCTGACCCTCGGCGACCCCGGGGCCGAACAGGCGCTCCCGGACCGGCCATTGGGGGAGGACGAGGGCAACGGTGACGCCGCGTCGGCCGGTCACCGGGCCCGCGCCCTGTGCAACGCCGCCGACGCCACCCTGTGGCTCGGCCGCTACCACGACAGCCAGGCGTTCCTCGAACGCGGCGCGACCCTGGCCGGACGCCACCATGCCGGCCCCCACGTCGCCCACGGCATCCGCAGCATCCGGCTGCTCCTCGACTGGGCCACCGGCCGCTGGACCGGCCTCGCCGACCGGGCCGCCGACCTGGTCGCGGACACCGCGCGAACCCCGGTGCTCGGCCACGAGGCACGAACCGTCCTCGCCGCGCTGTGCCTCGCCCGCGGCGAGTGGTCGCAGTGCCGGGCCTGGCTGGCCGGCGGCCTGGCGCCGCACCCGGACCAGCAGTTGGCACCGGTGGCGGCGCTCTCCTCGACCGTACTCGTCCGGCTGGCCCTGGCCCGCGGCGACCACGACGACGCCAGAGCGCACGCGACGCAGGCCTGGGGACGGCTGCGCAGCAAGGGCATCTGGGCCTGGGCGGCGGAACTGGCACCCTGGGCCGTCACGGCGGCGCTGAGCGCCGGCGACCCCGCCACGGCCCGGACGATGGCCCGGGACCTCCGCACGGCCACCGCCGCGCCGCACCTCCCCCTCGTCGCGGCCGCCCGACGGTGGTGCCTCGCCACCCTGGCCGAGCACGACGGGGACCTCGCGCGCGCCGCCGACGGCTACCGCGCCGCCGCGGACGCCTACGCCGCGCTGCCCCGCCCGTACATGGCCGCCCTGGCGGCGGAGGCCGCGGCCCGCTGCGCCACGGCCGCGGGCGAAGGCGAGGACGCCGGCCGCGACACCGTCGACCGGCTGACCGACGTCCTCCTCGTGCTGACCGGGCTCGGCGCCACCCACGACGCCGCCCGCGTCCGCTCCCGCCTGCGCGCCCTCGCACCCCCGCGCCGAGGCCGGCCCGCCCATCCCGGGCTCTCCCCGCGCGAACGGGAGGTCGCCGAACTCGCGGCCGGAGGTCTGACCAATCGTCAGATCGCGGCCGCACTGCACCTGTCCACCAGGACCGTCGAGAACCACGTGGCCAGGGTGCTGCGCAAGCTGTCCGTCCCGTCCCGCCGGGACCTCCCCGCACGCCTCTGACGCGCGCCTCTACCGGCTCAACGTCCGGGCCGCCCCGGAGCCCCGCCGTCGACCGGCAGCTCGCCCGGGAGGTAGCCGTAGCCAGCCTGGCCCGGCACCGCCTCGGCGAGGGCCCGGACCAGCGCGGCCGGCGGCGCCGCGAAGATCCCGGGGTAGTCGCACTCCCCCAGCTCCGGCCGCACCGGCCAGGCCAGCCGTTCCCGCTCCAGGTCGTACCGCGCGTCGACACCCTCACGGTTGCCCCGGGCATCCAGGCGCGCCCAACGGCCGTTCAGGTACAAGGCGTTGAGGGCGTGCAGCACGAAGTCGCCCTCGCCGTCCGCCAGCCGCTGGTAGCACAGACCCGTCGGCACGCCCTGCGCTCGCAGCAGCGCCGCCAGCAGGTGGGCCTTGCCGTGGCAGATCGCGTTGCCCGCGGCCAGCACCTCCGAGGCGCGGAACGCCCCGCTGTAGGCGCCCGCGTCGGCGGAGTGCCGGACCTCGTCGCGGACGTGCTGGAAGGCCGCCTCGGGGGTGGCCAACTCGGCGGCCAACCGCCGCAGTTGCGGGTCCTGGTGGTCGATGACCCCGTCCGCCACGAGGTAGGCGGCGAGGTCGTCGGTCTCCGGTTGCAGGATCATGCCGCCCATCGTGCCCCGCCCCACGGGCCGCACGGGCGGAATTCCAGCCCGTGGACGGTCCGGCGCCCGGAGCGGGACGCCCAGGACCGGACCTTGGGGGCTACTTGGGGGCGGCGGTCATGGAGGCGACCGCGTCCGCCACGCTGCCCCGGTAGTTGCCCATCTTGGGGTTCAGGACGTGGGCCCCGGCGGGGAGCGGGAAGTTGCGGGTGTTCGCGAGGGGCATGTTGGTGCCCTCGCCGTCGACCAGCACGTTGATCTCGTTGATGCCGGGGGCGGTGCCGGTGGTGGCGCCGCTCGGGTCGAGGTCGATCACCGCGTAGGCGCTCCGGCCCGCCGGGACCGGGAACCGCTCCGTGCCGCTGGCGAGCACCGGCTTGAGGTTCTTGCTCTGGTCCCGGGCGGCCGAGTCGCCCAGGTCGACGCTCGGGGAGGAGCTCAGGCTGCAGGCCTTCGCGCCGGTGTTGCGCACCTCGATCACCCACTGGTTGGCCGCCCCGGCGCGCGCCGACGCGTTGATCGAGAGGTTCTGGATGTCGCACGGCTGGGCGGCGGCACTCCCGCCGGCGGCCCCGCCACCGCTCGACGGGCTCGCACCGGCCGGCGTGTGCGCGGCGGTGGGCGCTGCCGAGCCGGCGGGAGCCGGTGCACCCGGAGCCGGTGCACCCGGAGCCGGTGCGCCCGCCGAGGGAGCACCGGCGGCCGCCTTGGTGGGCGCGGAGCTCGCCGAGCCGGCGGGCGCGTCGGTGTTCTCGGGCCCGCAGGCGGTCAACGCGAGCCCCGCCCCGACGACGAGGACGGCGGAGACGAACAGCGGGCGACGGCGACGGACGGACATGGTGGCTCCCCGATGACGATGCGGACTGCTTGATCGAACACACCACAGGACGGCCGGACGACGGCATTCGGTGCCATCCGCAGCGTCACAATCGTCAGGACATGACAGGGACTGGACTGTGACACTCGGTCAGCCACAAGGCAGTTGACGGCACCCCTGGCCTGCCGGTATGCCCGGCCTCCCAGCCCGGCCCGGGTGCGGCGTATCCGCGGGAGTACTCCGGCCCGGGCCACCGGGGTTCCCATTCGCCTCACAGCACATGCGTCGGGGGACTCCCGTTGTGACGATGTCCCCATGAACCAGATCTAACGAACGGATAGGCGAATGGCAGCCTCGGGCTCTGTGACACGGCGTACGGCAGGTCGGCGTCCACCGCTGCGGCACGCGGTGGTGCCGCTCGGGGCGGTCGCCCTGGTCGTGGCACTGGCCGCTCCCGCCGCCGCGGCGGAACCGGCGAACGACGGGGTGGAGATCGCCACCGCGAGCACGTCCGGCCGTGTCCTGACCTGGACCGGCAGCTACTCCTGCGAGACGTCCATGCTGATCGCCGGCATCACGGTCACCGCTACGGACACCACCGGCGGCTCCGGATCGCAGACCATCCCGGTGAGCTGCCTGGACGGTTCCACCGGCCAGCCGGTCAGAGGTCAGGCGGTCACGTCGACAACGGGCTCCTGAGATCGGGCGGCGACTGGGGCGACGACATCACGGTGACCATCACCCTGAACAGCGCACTCGGCACCGCGCTGGGCTACGACCGGATCGTGCTGCTCGACAACCAGGTGGGCGAGGTCTCCCTCGACGGCGCGACCCCGGACCAGAGCGGAAACCTGGCCGTCACCGGCGGGTTCACCTGCCCGGCCGCCGGCACCGGCACCATCACCGCCGACGAGAGCGCCCCGCTCCAGAGCCCCGTCCTGGCGACCGGCTCGCTGCCCCTCACCTGCTCCGCGCCCGGAGCCCAGGCGACCTTCACCTTCCCCACCGCGAGCACCAGCCCCCGCGGCCGGGCCACGGGCACGGTGAAGTGGTTCAACTCCGAGAAGGGCTTCGGCTTCATCACCCCGGACAGCTCGACCGCCGACGTCTTCGTCCACTTCAGCGGCGCCACGGGAGGGACCCCCGGGAGCCTGGACGCCGAGCAGCGGGTGACCTTCTAGCGGGCCCGCGTCTCCCGCCGACCTCCGGCCGGTCGCACCTGCCGGACAGGCCCGGTACCCCGGGGGCGTACAGAGCGCCTCCGCTCCGGTCCGACGAAGAAAGGGAACCCGCATGTCCGTACGTCGAAGCGCCCTGACCGTGTCCGCCGTCCTCGCCGCGCTGGCCACCGGCGTGGCACCGGCCGCCGATGCCGCCCCGGCAACCGCCTCGGAGATCCTGAACTGCACCGTGAACGCCGCCGTCACCTTCGACCCGGCGTTGTCGGACGGCCCGGAGGCCACCACCGTGACGATCGGGGGGACGGCGACCGGGTGCACCGACTCCCAGAGCGGCCCGACGGCCGTGGTGGGCGGCACCGTCACCGCGACGCTCACGTTCGGCACGCTCAGCTGCAACCCGCTCACGGTGCCGGCGCTGGTCCCGGGCTCCACGGCGACCTTCACCTGGAACCTGCAGAACGGGACGCATGCCAGCAGCACCATCACCGACATCGCCGTCGTCGAGGTCGACGGCGCCGGCACCCTCACCGGAACCGTCACCGGCTCCTCCTCCCGCCTCGCCGGGGAGACCCTGACCGCGGTCCTGAACATCGACAGCGACCAGCCGATCATCGACAACTGCATCGACGTCCTGGCAGGCATTGGCCAGCCGATCGCCCACTCGACCCTCACCGCCGCCACCGCCTTCAGCTGACCCCGCGCCACACCGGCCCCGGGCCCCGCACGGTTCCGCCCACGGACGGCATCGCGGCACGCCGAGGTCCTACGGATGCCGCACGGGCCGACCGGTCTGCCGTTTCCC
>NZ_JBHVEU010000372.1:0-8933 GCF_042802075.1 Kitasatospora sp. NPDC057518 | reverse complement strand
GGCCGGATACCACTCCGGCGGGGCCGCTGGCGCATTTAGAAAATCCCCTGTAGCGCCGTCAAGAGCGCAGCTGGATTTTCGCTACCTGGAGATCTTGAAGAACTTGAACACCGCGACCCTCTGATCCTCGACGCTCGCCACTTCAGAGATATCTGCGGGCGCAAAGATATCGACGACATCATCCTCGGAGAGCGGCATGCCAGACTTCAGGCAATAGGCAAATCTTCCCAGATTCATCTGCTGCATCATGCCGGAAGGAAAGACATCCGGCCTGGCGCCCTGGCAGCACAGGAGAAATCCCCGGCTCTCCAGACCGAGGCGCGCTTCAATCAGGCAATTAAACCAATTGGATGCCTGGAACTCCTGCCACGCAGAGTCGGCCACCTTCATGCGAAGGATGGTCGGCGTCTGATCAGAGAGCTCAAGGCTCACCTCAGCAGGCATACCGTCGGGCCCTACGGCCAGCAGATCCACAAGCTCGCCCATTGTCACCCCTTGAAGTTCGGATTCGGAACCCAGGTCCCATCCCTGAGACGACATCCGACAATGCAGCTGGTGTCAATCTCATGCGGAACAGCTATCTCGCGCTCATGCGAAAGCGGGTTATCCGGGATCTCCTTGTTTACATCCCTGCCCGTGACACCACGAATGGTGAACACATTCCCGCCACGACTGATCGCATGTGTCTCCGATGTCGTGGTTGATACGAATCCAGATGCAGGAGTGTAAGTGCCGGATACACCTGCCACGTGCTCCGGGAGATCCATGTTATCGCCCAGCGCCTTGAACCCGTTCTGGAAAATCTCCGAGGGATCCCGCGTGTCACTCCGGAAGAGGTCCCCTCCGCAATTGTGCACCAGGACCGGCGTGGCCCCTGCGAGCACATAGTACGTGTGGAGGAAGCTAACGGTGAGGTTGTGGGTGGTGACGGCGTAGGGGTAGTTGCGGACGGACTGGATGGTGAGGGTGGTGCCGTCGGGCTGGCGGAGCTGTTCGCCGGAGGTCAGTTCGCCGGCGTCGACCCACTGCTGGCGGGTCTCGCTCCAGTAGGGGTGGTGGTAGGTGGAAGTGATCTTCGACTGCTCGTCGGCCGGGGGGCCGCGGGGGCTGGTGTCGTCGGTGAGGGTGAGGTCGGTGAAGTCCTTGTCGTCGGGGGTGGTGATGGTGGCGGTCACCGGCTCGGGGTGGGTCTCGCCGGTCTGGGGGTCGGTCGCCATGACGACGTCGCCCTCTTGGATCTCCTCGATCGGCTTGAGGGTGCCGTCCCCCATCAGCACCCGGGTGCCGGTCGGGAAGCTGTTGCGGATCAGGGAGCAGCTCGAGGCGGCCTCGTCAGCTTCATGGGCTGCAGCTTTACCCTCTGTTCCTGCCGCGTCGGTCGCTGTTTCCTTTACTGCTTTTTCTTCTGCTGCCTTGGCTGCCGCCTTTTCGGCTGCTCTGGCTTCGGCGGCGGCCGTCTTGGCGCCGACGTACGCGGCTTCGGCTTCCTTGGCCGCGCGTTCGCCGGAGCGGATGGCGGTGTAGGTCTTCTCGATCTCCTTGTAGATCTTGAGGGCCTGGATGCCGACCTTGACGGCCTTGAGGATCTTGCCCCAGGGCACCGCGTTGAGGGCGGTGTTGACGCAGCCCATCACGTCGCCCTTGGTGAAGCAGTCACGGGCGTCGTTGAAGCCGATCAGGTCGCCGATGATGTCGACCACCTTGTGCACGAGCTCGTCGCGCTTGCGCTTGGACTTGCGCACGGCGTCGTCAGCGGCGTCCTTCTTGTTCTTGGCGTCCGTAACCGCCGGGGTGACCGGCGGGGTCCCCTCGTCGGGGTCAGGCGTCGCCGCGGGCGGCTGTGGAGTGACTCCCGGAGCCAAGTTCCAGCCCGAGCACTCGGTGATCTGGTCGCAGTCGATGCGCAGGCCGTTGGCGTCCGACTTGTTGATCGGGCTGTTGTTGGCGTACGCGTAGGCGTTCCACTGCTGGGGGTCGCTGGCGACGGTGATGGGGTCGGGGCTGATGAAGCGGCCCGTCTTGGGGTCGTACTCGCGGGCACCGAGGAGGGTGAAGCCGGTGGACTTCTCCTTGGTGCCGCCGACGAAGCCCTTGTCCCCGGCCCAGACGCCCGCCGTCGGCTGGGTGCCGCGCTCGTTGCCGAACGGGTCCGTGGGACGCCGGACGTGGGCGAGCGTCGCCGAGTCGAACTGGACGCCGTTGGTGCCGTGCGGGTCCGCGCCCTGGTACGCCAGCTTGGACGCGCCGTTGGTCGTCGTACGCGTGACGGAGAGGCCGTTGGGCGCCCCGTAGGTGCGGACGTTGGTGACGACGTTGGCGTTGTTGGTGGTGTCCAGGGTGATCTGGTCCGCGCCCAGGTTGAGCGTGGTCTTGCCGGCCTCGCGACGGATCAGCTGGTTGCCCGACACGTCGTACAGGTAGCTGGTCGCACCGCTCTGGCCGGTACCGGTGATCTGGTCGAGCTTGCCCTGGGCGTTCCAGGTCAGTGACTTGGTGCCCGGGGTGTCGGTGATCGAGGTGGTGTTGCCCGCCGCGTCATAGGCGTACGAGGTCACCGCGGTGCCGGCCGGGCCGGTCTGGGTGGACTTCATCAGCGCGTGCGGACCGCCCGTGCCGCCGCCCGTCTTCGGGTCGGAGGACGGGGTGTTGGCGCCGGAGCCGAAGGTCTGGGCGGTGGTGACGTCTTTGGCGGTGTTGCCGGTGACGTCCTTCTGGACCAGCTTCGTGCGGTTGCCGATGAGGTCGTACTCGTACTGCTGCCAGTACGGCGCCGGGCCGCCGACGCTCGGCTTGCCGCCGCTCACCGACGGACCGTCGGTGTTGGTGCAGGCACCGACGCCGGGGACGCTCGGCTGCGGCCTGGTGGTCTGGGTGCCGGTGTCGGTCCAGGCCTGGGTGAGCCTCCCGAGGTAGTCGTGGGTGAAGCACTGCAGGTCTGCGACCTGGCCGTCCTGCGCGTTGCGGGCCGAGGTGACCTGGCCCATCGGGTTGTAGGTGTAGTCGACGGAGTCGACGTGGGCGGTCTCGGCGGTCTGCTTGTCGAGGATCGAACGCGTCACCCGGCCGGTCGCGTCGTCGATCAGCATGGTCGCGACGACCTGTGCACCGGAGCGACCCAGGGTGGTGCGGTACGGCCGACCGTACGGGTCGTAGCGGACACCGGCCACGTAGGTCGTGGACTCAGCCCCGAAGGAGCTGGACAGCGATGTGAACTGACCCATGGTGTCCGTGACGAACGTCAGTTCTTCTCGGTCCATGCCGGCCACATCCGGCAACAGCGTCTTCTTCAACCGTCCTGCGCTGTCGTAGGTGTTGTCGGTCCGGTAGACGCCCGCGAGACCCTTCTCCACCGCTGGGATGGTGGTCTTGGTTCCGAGTTCGCGGTACCCGATGTCGTAGCCGGTGATCTCCGACGTGTATATGTCCCCCTGCGTCCCACCCACGTAGCGGGTCGTGGAGGTCGGCTTTCCCTTGGCCAGCGAGTCATACGTCCAGGCGGCGACCTGCTTGGTCGGGTCGATCGCCGTGCCCTCATAGGCCGCGACGTTACGGCCGAGCAGGTCGGTGACGCTGGTGGCGCTCTTGCCCCGGGAGTCCGTGCCGGTGACGAGGTTCCTACTGTCGTCGTACGTCGTCGTACCGGTGCCCGAGTCCGGGTCGGTGGACTTCACCGGGCGGCCCAGCAGGTCGTACTCGTACGTCCACTGGTTGCCGGCCGTGTCCTTGCGCCAAGCCTCCTTGCCCTGCGGCGTGTAGCCGTAGGTGGTCTCGTCGTACGCACCGGTCGGAGTGTTGGCCTTGTACTGACGCAGCGCGACGGTGTTGCCACGGGCGTCCGACACGGTCGCGGAGGCGTAGCCGCCGGCCGGCGGGGTGGTGCGGACCTCGTCGGCACCGGGGTAGTCGGTGTGGCTGCGCCACTGCTCGACGCCGTAGGACTGGAAGACCGAGTCGGTCACCCGGCCCGCGCCGTCGTACGTCTGGACGGTCTGGGATGGGATCTTCCCGTCCGGGTTCACACCGCCGTTCGGCAGGAAGAGCTGACCGCTGGGCTGCGCCTGGTCGTTGTAGTAGGCGGCACTCGTCTTGATCTGCCAGCCGTGCGAGTCGAACAGCGCGTCGGTGATCATGCGGCCGGTGGCGCCCGAGGGGGTGCTGGCCTGGGTCTGGCGGATCCGGCCGAGGCCGTCGTAGATGGTGAAACTGGAGGTGTACGTCTTCAGGTCGCCCATCAGCGCCTGGCTGAGAATCTGCGAGGGTGCTTTGGCGCCGTTGACCGAGTAGGAGAACTTGCGATTGGGGAAGTCCGGATAGGTCGCACGTTCATGGCCGGGGCTCCAGCCCGCCGAGGCGCGACCGAGGGAGTCGAACTCCTGCTCGCTGATCCGGCCGTTCTCGTCCTTGATCTTGAGCGCCGAGCCACGGCCCACGTCCAGGGTGCTGACGGTCTGCCAGCCCATCGGATTGGTGTGGGTGATCTGGGTCGGCAGCTGACCGGTGGCCGGCGAGTAGGCGGTCCTGGTCTCGGCACCGGTCGGGTGGGTGGCGTCGGTACGGGTCGGGTCGACGGTGCTGACGACCCGACCGTAGTCGTCGAAGCTCACCCGGGCGGTGGCCCGGTAGACCGGCTTGCCCGCCGCGTCGTAGCGCTCCAGGACCTCGGTCGAGGTCTGCTCGGCCTTGGTCCCGACCTTGCCGAGCGCCTGGCCGTCGAAGTACGACCGGGTGTCGGCGACCGTGTTGTCCTTGGTCGGCGCCTGGCCGCAGGCGCCCTTCAGGACCAGGGTGCGCGAGGCCAGCTGCGTCGGCACGTCGCCGGGGCCGGTGGCGTACTCGAAGGAGGTGCAGAGCAGTTGCTCGGGGTGGGCGATGTCGCCGTTGTCGTAGACCGCCAGCGGGCGGGTGAACGGCGTCGAGTCGTACGTGGTGGAGCGCTCGCTGGTGCGCCAGGCACCGCTGGCCAGCTTCTGGCGGGTGGTCACCTTCTGGGCGTTGACGGCCCGGGCGGTGATCTCCGGCATGCCGCCGGACTGGGCGCGGGTGGCCGTGATCGGACCGAGCCACGGCTCGGAGACCATGGTGGACAGGACCTCGCCGTTGTCACCGGCGTAGCTGGCGGAGTCGCGGACGAATCCGGCCAGGACGTTCTCGTCCTTGATGATGCCGCCGTGGATGTCCTTCACGGACACCTGGCGGGCCGTATTGTCGGCGAGGACGTCTCCGTCCATGCCGCGCAGGAAGGTGGCGGTCGACTTGGTGCGGGGCGCCTCGACACCACTTCCGCTGCCGGTGCGCGTGGTGACCGTCGCGTAGCCGCGGAACTGGTCCCAGGTACGGGACTTGGCGTCGGCCATCTCGGAGTCGTTGCGGTGCCAGGCCGCGCCGCCGCCGTACTCGTAGTCGGTGACGACCGCGGGCTGATTGCCGGCGACCGTGTCCTGCTGGGTGACCGACTGCACGATGATCTTGTTGAACCAGTCGTTGACCGGGTCCGGCGCGGTCTGTCCGGGCAGGTACCACTTGACCGGCATGCAGGCCATCGTGTTGCCGTCCTCGGACGCGGGCATCTTCCCGCCCGCCTCGCGCGAGCACTCGGCGGGCCGGTACACGATGTTGATCAGGCCACCGGTCTCGGTGGTGATCTTCTGGATGCGCGGACGCTTGTACGGCTCGATCGAGGCCGACGTGCCGTCCGGCTCGACGATCTGACCCGCGACGCGGTTGGCGATCTGCAGCGGCTCGAAGTACACGGCCGGCAGGGTGAGCGGCGTGCGGTTGTTGGTGCCGGTCCGCTGGATCGAGTCCAGCCAGAGCGACGGTGAGGTGCCGTCGCCCGGGTCCTGGAAGGACTGGTTGAGGGCGAAGGAGTCGACCGGGCGGTACTTGGCACCGTCCCAGACCTCGGTGTCGACCTTCGTCAGGCGCTTGGTGGTCCAGAAGGTCGGCGAGTAGACGGTGCAGTCACCGGTCGCCTCGCAGTTCTGGTCGATCGGAGTGTCCGGCCAGCGCTTGGCGTTGTCCTTGTTCCGCAGGGACGGGTCGCAGCTGAAGTCCTTGGTGGACAGGCAGCGCTCCGCGGTGCGGAACCACACCTGGGCGGCCGGGTTGGCCTTGCCCTTGGCGGCGATCTGGTCGGGCAGGCGCTGGCCGTAACCGACCCAGGTCGGGTAGCTCGCCCGCTGGTACTGCGTCCGGGTGCCGTTGCCGTTGTTCTGGCCGCCGCCCCGGGCGTAGTAGTTCTGCTCCTGGTCGTACCGGTAGGTGATCAGGTTCTGGTGCGGGTCGACGATGTAGTCCAGCGACCACTGCCAACCCATCTGGTTCCAGGAGTTGGTGGCCGGCGAGCCCGTCTTCAGGCACGGGTCCTGGCCACCGGGCCAGTAGACCGGCACGGTGGAGACCGAGTTGCTGGCCTGGTCGGTGCCGTCGCCACCGGGCAGGTGGTTGGCTCCGAAGTAGTACTGGGTGCCCTCGGTGGTGGTGATCCGCCAGGCTTCGCCGTTCCAGGCACCGTTGTTCTGGCCGGTCAACCGCTCGACCTTGGTGCCGTCCTCACCCTGGAGGTGCCAATCGCAGGACTTGTCGTCCTTGACCAGCTGGCCCGCGTGCCCGGCGAGCGAGAGCTGGAGCAGGTCGCCGCCCCAGCACTGGTCGCCGGACTTGTCGATCCCGGCGTCCTTGCAGCCCTTGTAGCCGCGGACGATCGAGCCCGGGCGCCACTCCCAGCCCTCACCGATCCAGGACGGCTGGGCGTTGGTGGAGGCGGTCTTGCCGTCCACCGCGGAGGAGTCGTAGCCGAACGAGACGTCGGGGGCCGGGCCGGCCAGTGCGGAGGGCAGCTCGGCGGTGTAGCCGTAGGTGAAGTTGCCCGCGTTGGCGCCGGCCTGCCAGGAGGCGGACGGGGTGATCGGTGAGGCGGTGAAGTCACCGCTGTTGCCCTTGACGTCCGCCTCGACGGCGAGCGCCACCGTGGGAGAGGCCGCGGCCGGGCTCGCGAAGGCCCCGGAGGCGAAGGACTTGGCGGCCACGGAGGTGGTCGGCTGCGGGACGTCGACCTCGGCCACCAGGCGGCCGGTCGAGTCGTCCCGGTGCGAGGCCACCGGGGTGCGGGTGGTGCAGCCGGCGGCTCCCGGAGTCGTCAGGGCGCAGCCGGGAAGTTGGAGGATCCGGGCCCGTGACGCCCAGTTGGCGCCGGCGTTCTTCGCCCAGGCCTGGATGTCGATCCCGACCTCGACCCGGCCGGCTCCGGCGCCCGCACCGGTGTCGGTGACACCCACCAGGGCACCGTTCACGCCCGCCGCGTCGGCGCGGGGCCGGTCGGCCAACTCGACCTGGAGAGTCGAGGCCTGAGCGGCGGAGGCGGTGTCCTTGGCCACGGGGGCGGCGAGGGCGGCGGGCTTCGCGCCGGTCGCCGGTGCGATCCAGACCGGCAGCGAACCGGCCTGGACGGGCGCCGGAAGCGAGGTCGCGTCAGCAGCCCTCGGCGCCAGGGCCGCTCCGGCTCCGGCAGCGCCGAGGACAGCGGTGGCCGTACCGGCCGGCGGGCTGGAGTCGGCCGGCGGCGACCACTTCTTGCCCGGGTCCGGCGTGTGGCCGACGGGCTTGTCATCGGCGCCCTTGACCGGTCGGGCATCCGGCACCGGCGTGTTCGGTGGCACCCACACCTCGGGCGGGGCCGCCGCTTGGGCGACCGCCTCGATCGAAGGAAGTGTCACCACGGACATGGTGACGGCCAGCGCCGCCACCACGGCCACCCGCAGACTTCGCGGTCTGGTGAACAGGCGGACAGAACGGGACAACTGATCCCCCCAGAGATTGCCAAGCCTTGAATCGGGCCAGTCGCACCGGCCCAGGCCCCCGGCACCTTAGGGGCATACGACCTACCGAAGATAGGAAAGGAAGAGAACCACTCTGTGTGATCAATGTCACCCGGAGAGCAATGCGCCACCACCCCGACAACTCGGACACCTTGTCGATAAAACGCTTTGACAGTCGCTCAAATGTGAAGGCAGCGTGCGACCGATCTCTGCTCACATCACCAATGCCAAGGGGGTCTTCATGTCAAGATCACATCCTCCATCTCCCACTCCTGGCGGACGCCCCACGGGCCTCCGGACATTCCGCACAGGCCTCCTGCCGCTCGCCTGCACGGCCGTCCTCTCCCTGGGCGCCGGGCTGCTGGCGGTGCCCGGCATCGCGGCGGCGGCTCCCACCGACCGCAACCACGGTCCGGCCGACGCCTCGTGGCCGACGCCTCCGGCCAAGGGACAGCCCGACTCCCCCTCGGCGCAGACCGCCGCGATACTCGCCGCCCAGGCGAAGGCGAAGAGCGGCGGGAAGCCCGTCGTGGTCGACGCCATGACCACGGGCGGCAGCCAGACCACGGCCAACCCGGACGGCACGCTGACCACCGACTCCTCCCCCGTGGTGGAGCGGATCAAGAACGCCGACGGAACCTGGCGCGCTGTGGACGCGACGCTGCGGACCAACCCCGACGGCACGGTCGCACCCACTGCCGTACCCTCCGGGCTCACCTTCTCCGGCGGCGGCGCCGGCCCGCTGGCCACCATGGCCACGACGGACGGCAAGAAGCTGTCGGTCAAGGCGCCCTTCTCCCTGCCGAAGCCCGAACTCAGCGGCAGCAGCGCCCTCTACCGCTCCGTCCTGCCCGACGTCGACCTGGAACTGAGCGCCACCCCCGCGGGTGGCTGGCGCCAGGTCCTGATCGTGCGCACCGCCCAGGCGGCGGCCGACCCGAAGATCAAGAAGCTCCACCTCGACACCGTCACCGACGGGCTGACCGTCAAGGCGGATGCCAACGGCAACCTGTCGGCCGAGGACGCTGCCGGCCAGGCCCGGTTCACCGCCCCGACGCCCGTGATGTGGGACTCCTCCACCGCCGCCGAGCCCAAGGCCGCGGCCAAGGCCGCCGC
>NZ_JBHVEU010000371.1:0-8959 GCF_042802075.1 Kitasatospora sp. NPDC057518 | reverse complement strand
CGTCCACGGACGCGGGCCCCTTCCGCATGTCCGGCCGCCCGCCCGGAGGGCCGTCCGACGGCCCTCCGGAGAAGTCGTCCGGAGGTCCGTCCCGAGGTCCGTCAATTCCGGAGCGTGACAGCGGAATCACGCTGCGCGCGAATCGAAGTGTGGTCGGGATGTGTCCCTATGGTTAACGCGGCGTCACGAATGCCGCCATTTCTTGTCAGAGTTCCCAGCAAGTCGTGGAATTTCGCCCCAACTGCCCTTTTTGCTATCTGTTCTGACATGGCATGAGGTGCAGTAGGCTGACTCCGCGATAGGCGTCGCCGCAGGTCTCGTACCGGAACGCACTTCGATGTGGTGTGACATCGGGTGCCTTTCGGAGAGGTTCAGGCCGCCAGTCCCATTCGCGTTCCGGGGCCCGGACCGGCCCCACGCGATGCCACCTGAAGAGAGTTTCATGACGTCATTTGTGCAGGAACCCTTTTTCTGGGTCTTCATCGTGGTGATGCTCGTATCCGTCGGAGCGGCCCTCCAGGCCCGCCGGACGAACCTCGCCCTGCGACGGCGCAACGCCTCGCTGGAGGAGGAGAGCGCCCTGGCACAGCGGCAGCGCGAGGAACTCGCCGTGCTGCACGACCGCCTGCAGGGCCAGCACGCCTCCGAGCTGACGGCCGTCCGCCGGGACGCCGAGGAGGACACCAAGGCCGTCCTCAAGGCGGCGATGCGGACGCTGCAGGGCTTGGCCGACGAGCAGCAGATCGTCATCGACAAGGTGCAGCGGAAGTACGGCGACAGCCCGCAGATCCTCGCCGACCTGATGACGATCGACCACACCAACAGCCAGTTCGGCCGGCGTGCCCAGGGCATCGCGGTGCTCTGCGGCGGCTGGCTGGGCCGCCGTGAGAGCGTCGCCTCGGTCTTCGACGTGGTCCGCAGCGCCCAGGGCCGGATCCGGCACTTCGACCGGGTGCGGATCCACTCCCGGGTCAGCGTCTCGCTCGCCAGCAAGGTCGTCGAGCCGGTCGCCGTCGTGCTGTCCGAGCTGCTCGCCAACGCGACCAACTACTCCGCCCCGGACACCCCGGTGGAGGTCAGCGTCCAGGCCGTCCCCACCGGCGTCTGCCTGATCATCGACGACGCCGGCCTCGGCATGGGCCAGGAGGAGAAGGACCGCGCGTCGCTGCTCCTGAACCCGGGCGCGCCGATCAGCCTCACCAGCCTGGGCAACCCCCCGAAGTTCGGCTTCGCCGTCTCCGGCATGCTGGCCGCCCGCTACGGCTTCCGGGTCTCCGTCGACTCCGTCTCCCCGTACGGGGGCGTGCGGGCCGTGGTGCTGCTGCCGGCCGAGCTGCTGAGCAGCGAGGTCGCGGCCCCGCCCGTCGCCGAGCACACCGACTACCCCGACTACCAGGCCGCGCCGGTGGAGCAGCCCGCGCAGGCCTGGGCGCCGGGTGCCGGCCAGCGGCTCGTGTCGCTGTCCGAGCCGACGGCGCCCCTGGCCCCGGTGCCGACGCCGTACGCGGCGACGGCGGGACCGGAGACGACCGCGGACGGACTGCTGCCCCGGCGCCGCCGCCAGCGTCCCGTGTCGGTCGTCCCCACCCCGCAGGAGCCCGGTCCCGGTCGGGCCGAGGATCCGCGGGGCACCGGCCAGTACACGCCGTCCCGCCTCGGCGCGTTCCAGCGCGGCACGCTGTCCGGGCGCAACACCATGACCACGGAAGGAACCGAGATCCAGTGAGCCGCGATCTTTCCTGGGTGCTCAACGACGTACTCCAGGTACCGGGCGCCCGGCACGCTATCCTCGTCTCCGCCGACGGCCTCCTGCTCGAACGGTCCAGCGAGATCGGCCGTGACGAGGCGGAGACCAACGCCGCCGCGATGAGCTCGATGCAGTCGCTGAGCCGCGCGGTCGCCCCGTTCGTCGGCGGCGGCGCCGGGGTCTGGCGCCAGACCCTCCTGGAGTACGACCACGGCTGGATCTTCCTGATCGCGGCCGGCAGCGGCGCGTACCTGGCCGCCTCCACCGCCCCCGACGTCGACATGGAGGCGATGTCCTTCCGGATGCAGCAGCAGGTGGGCGCGCTCGGACGGGCGATGTCGGCGGCGCCGCGCCAGAGCACGCTCAGCGGCTCATGACGACCGGCGGCGAGGAACAGCGGGTCTCCGGCGGCTTCATCCGCTCCTACGTCATCACCGGCGGGCGCGCGTTACCGAGTGCGGACGACCTGTCTCTGATCACCCTGGTCACCATCGCGCCCGAGCAGGACCTCCCCGCGCTGCCGAGCCCGGAGACCCGGGCGATCTGGGAGCTGTGCTCCGGCGGCTACCTGTCGGTGGCCGAGGTCGCGGCCAGGCTGGAGCTGCCGGTGGGGGTCGTGAGGCTGCTGCTGACGGACCTGATCCGTGAGGGGCGGCTGCTGCGGCGGTCGGCCCCGCCCCCGGCCCAGGCCCCGGACCCGAGACTTCTAGAGAAGGTACTGCATGGACTTCAACGCCGGTTCGCCTGAGGACATCTACGTCCCGGGCGCGGTGACGACCGCTGTCAAGATCCTGGTCGTGGGGCACTTCGCGGTCGGCAAGACGACGCTCATCGGGGCCCTGTCGGAGATCGCCCCGCTGAGCACCGAGGAGAGCATGACGCAGGCGTCCGTCCGCGTCGACGACCTCCGCGGGGCGCCGGACAAGAAGACCACGACCGTCGCCCTGGACTTCGGCCGGCTGACGCTCGGCGACGACCTGGTGCTGTACCTGTTCGGTACGCCGGGCCAGCAGCGGTTCATGCAGCTCTGGGAGGACATGGCGCGGGGGGCGCTGGGGGCGCTGCTGCTGGCCGACCCGACCCGCCTCGCGGACACCTTCCCCGTCATCGACCTGATCGAGCAGTACGGCCTGGAGTACGCGGTCGCGGTCAACAGCTTCGACCGGGAGAGCGGGTACACCGAGGACCAGCTGCGCGAGGCGCTCGACCTGCTGCCGCACACGCCGGTGGTGTTCTGCGACGCGCGGGACCAGCGCTCCTCGGCCAACGCCCTGCTGACGCTCGTCCGGCACCTGCTCGACCGCGCCTCCTGACCTCCCCACGGCTCCTCCCTCCCCCACGCCTTCCTCCCCTCACGTCTCCCGGGTCCGCACCCGCCCGGGGCCTCCTCCAAGGAACGACCCATGGAATCTCTGCAGCGACCCGTACCGCAGTCGCCTCCGCCGGGCTGCCCGATGCACGCCGGCGTGAGCACGCCGCTCTACGGGGAGATGTTCTCGGCCGACCCCGGCGCGGTCTACGACAAGCTGCGCGCCAACGGCCCGGCCGCGCCGGTGGAGTTGGCGCCGGGGGTGGACGCCACCCTGGTCACCTCGCACGAGGCCGCGCTGCGGGTGCTGCAGAACCCGGGCATGTTCGCCCGGGACTCGCGGCGCTGGGCGGCGCTGAACGAGGGCCGGGTGCCGATGGACAGCCCCGTCCTGCCGATGATGTTCTACCGGCCCAACTGCCTCTTCACGGACGGCGCCGAGCACCTGCGGCTGCGCAAGGCCGTCACCGAGAGCCTGGACCGGCTCAACGACAACCGGCTCAACCGGCACGTCGAGCGGATCGCCGGCTACCTGATCGACCAGTTCAGCGCGCTGGGCCGGGCCGACCTGCTCAACGACTACGCCAAGCTGCTGCCGCTGCTGCTGTTCAACCAGCTGTTCGGCTGCCCGGCCGACATCGGCGACCGGCTGACCCGCAGCATGTCCGCGCTCTTCGACGGCCTCGACGTGATCCAGGCCAACGAGGAGCTGACCTCCTGCCTGATGGACCTGGTCGCGCTGAAGCGCCGCCAGCCGGGCGACGACATCACCTCCTGGCTCATCCAGCACCCGGCCGGGCTGCGGGACGAGGAGCTCAAGGACCAGCTGGTCATGCTGATGGGCGCCGGCGTCGAGCCCGAGCGCAACCTCATCGGCAACGCGCTGCTCCTGCTGCTGTCCGGCGAGGGCGGTGCCGGACTGCGCATCGAGGACGCCCTCGACGACGTGCTGTGGAACAACCCGCCGATCGCCAACTACGCGACGCACTACCCGATGCAGGACCTCAACCTGGGCGGCGTCCCGATGGACGCCGGCAGCCCGGTGGTGATCAGCTTCGCCGCCGCCAACAGCGACCCGGTGCTGACCGACGCCCGACTGACCCTCAGCAAGGGGGCCCACCTGGCCTGGGGCGCCGGCCCGCACGCCTGCCCGGCCAAGTCCCCGGCCCAGCTGATCGCCCTGAGCGCGATCGAGTGCCTGCTCAACGCGCTCCCGGACGTCACGCTCGCGGTGCCCGCGGAGAGCGTCGAGTGGCGGCCGGGCCCGTTCCAGCGCGGCCTGGTCTCGCTGCCGGTGCGGTTCAGCCCGGTGGCCGCCCGCACCGCGGGGCCGGCCGTGGGCGCGGACACCGCCCCCGCCCCCGCTCCCGCGCCCGCGCAGGCCGCCGCCGAGCAGGTGCAGGCGTACCCGCAGGCCGCCGGTCCGGCCCGGGCCCCGCAGAAGAAGGGCTGGTGGAGCTCCTTCCTGGACGTCTTCCGGGTCTGAGGCGTCCCGGGCTCCGGGCTCCCCGGCCCGACCCGCCGTCGTGGGCCGGCCGGCCGCCGGCCGTTCGGTCACGGGCCGTTCGGTCACCGGCTGTTCGGTCACGGGCCGTCCGGTCACGGGCCGTTCGGGTACCAGCCGTTCGGTCACCGGACGTTCGGTCACCGCGAGGTGAACGGCGTGCGACGACGGTGCAGTACGTGACGGGGGCAACACGGATCGACGCTTGAGCGCGCTGGTGCTGGGTAGTACGCCGCCGTACTGCCCGCCCGCGTGTTGAAGGAGCCCGTGTGACCGCCATGTTGGAAGCCCGCCCCGCGGAGTCGGAGCACCCTGACGGCAGGGTCGACCGCCGTGCCGCCGTCCCGCTGCTGCGGAGGCTGCGGTCGGCCGAGGGGCTCGCCGACCCGAGCCCGGTCTACGACGGGCTGCGGGCGCTCGGGGACCTCGTCCCGGCGCCCTGGGGCGGCTACCTGGTCACCGGTTACGAGGCGTGCGACCAGGTCCTGCGCGGCAGGACCTGGCTCGTCCCCGACTTCGCCTGGCAGGAGCGGCAGACCGGGACGGAGCGCTGGGAGGCCGTCGCCACCCAGGAGATGAGCCGCACCCTCTCCCGCCTCAACGCCCCCGAGCACACCCGGCAGCGGCGCAGCCTCGGCAGCCTCTTCGACCGCAACACCCTCCGGGACATGACGCCGCGGATCGAGGCCGACGCCACCGAACTGCTCGACCGCCTGGCCGAGCGAATACAGGCGGACGGCGAGGCGGACTTCGCCTCCGTGGTCAGCGAGCAGCTGCCGATCGGCACCATCGGGCGCTGGCTGGACATCCCCCGCGCGGACTACCCGCACATCCTGACGATGACCCACAACCAGGTGCACGCCCAGGAACTGCTGCCCACCAAGAGCCAGCTGGCGGTCTCCGAGCAGGCCACCATGGACCTTCGCGAGTACTTCACCCGGCTCGTCCGGGAGCGCCGCGACAACGACGGCGACGACGTGATCGCCGGCTGGATCCGCACCTGGGACGCGCTGGAGTCCGACCCCGAGGCCACCGACCGGATGGTCTACCAGCTCACCATGTTCGTCACCATCGCCTCGCTGGAGACCACGGCGACGCTGCTCTCCTCGCTGGTGTGGCAGCTGCTGCGGTCGCCCGGGACGTGGGACTGGCTGCGGGAGCGGCCCGAGCACATCGACGAGGCGATCGACGAGGCGCTGCGCTACGACCCGCCGATCCGCGTCAACAGCCGCGTCGCGGGCGAGGACACCGTGCTGGCCGGAACGTTCCTCCCCAAGGACACCATGGTCCACGTGATGTACGGCGCGGCCAACCGCGACCCGCGCCGCAACCCGGACCCGCACGCCTTCGACCCGCTCCGCCGGGGCACCCACCTCACCTTCGGCGGCGGCGCCCACTACTGCCTCGGCGCGGGCCTGGCCCGGCTGGAGGCGCGGGCCCTGATCGGGCAACTGCTGGAGCGCTTCCCGACGCTGCGGGCGGTGAGCCCGCCGGAGCACGCGCCCCGGATGGTCTTCCACCGGGTGACGTCCCTGAGAGTGTCCGCATGAACGTCTCCCCGCAGGCTCCCCAGTACCCCCCGTACGCGATGCAGCCGCCGCCGTACGTCCCGCACCCGTCGACGACGACCGGCTGGTACCCGCCGGCCCCGCAGTCCGCGCCGGTCCCGCAGTCCGCGCCGGTCCCCGAAGGTGCTCCCGCTCCCGAAGGCGCTCCGGTTCCCGAAGCCGCGGTGGTCCCCGAACCCGCGCCCGCCCGTACGGTCCGTTCCGAGCTCCGGGGCGCGGTGCTCCACGTCGAGCTGGACAGCCCGGGGACGGGGAACGCCGTCACCTCGGCCATGCTGGACGAACTCCTGGCCCTCCTCGCCGTCCCCGACCCGGCCGTGCGGGTGATCGTGCTCTCCGCGGCCGGCCGGGACTTCTGCCTCGGCGGCGACCGCGACGAACTCCTCGCGGGCCTGGACGAGGACCCGACCGGCGGCCGCATACGGGCCTACGGGGACAAGGCCCGCCGGGTCTGCGACGCCCTCGTCAACAGCCCCGCCGTCACCATCGCCCGGGTCCAGGGCCGGGCGACCGGTGCCGGCTTCGCCCTGGCGCTCGCCTGCGACCTGCGGGCCGGCGCCGACAACGCCGTCTTCCGGCTGCCCGAACTGGCCCTGGGCCTGCCCGTCGCCTGGGGCGGCCTGCTGCCCCGGCTGCTGCACGAGGTCGGCGCGGCCCGGGTCCGCGAGATCATCCTCACCGGCCGCCCGGTCGGCGCGGTGGAGGCGCGGGAGCTCGCCATCCTGCAGCGCGTCGTCCCCGAGCAGGAGCTGGACGAGGCGGTGGCCGAGTGGGCCCGCCCCATCACGCGCCGCTCCGAGGCCGCCCTGCGGGTCACCAAGACGCTGCTCGCCTCCCACGCGTCCGCGACCCGGCTGGCCGACGCCGCCGTGCTCGACTCCGAGCTGATGGCCTCCGTCCTGGCCGCCGCCCACTACACCCGGAGCCTGGCCGACCGGGGGCCGGCCTCCTGACCGGTGCGTGCGCGAAGGGGCCCGCGTCCTCGGACCCGGGCCCCTTCCGTGCGTGGGGGAGCCGGTTGTCGATCGTGCCCGCACGTTCGCTACCGTGTGCGGTCGACGAAGGAGAGATGATCATGGTGGGGACGACGCGCGGCGGGCGCGTGGCCGGGGCCGTACTGACGACGGCGCTGGTCATGGCCGGAGCGGCGGCCTGCGGGGGAGACGGGGGCGGCGCTGCCGAGGCGGCGGCCAGTACACCGCCGCAGCCGTTCGGCGCCGCCGGCTACCGCGGGCTCCAGCTCTCGATGACCAAGGAGGAGGCGCTCACCTCCGGAGCCCTGGAGCCGTCGCCGGTCTCGCTGCTCAACGGCTGCACCGACTACGCGTACAAGGGCGGCCCGGCGCCGGACCCGGTCCGGATGGCGGCCGAGGCGGAGGTCCGTACGAAGGCCGACAAGGCCCTGGCCAGGATCGACGAGATCAAGGCGGCCAGGAAGCCGCTCGCGCCCCCGCCGTCCGGGGCCTCGTCGAAGGAACTGCAGGAGTACCTCGCGGGCCTTCGGGAGCAGCTCGACCAGACCGAGGCGGGGCGGCGGGAGATGGCCGTGCTCTACAAGGACCTGGACCTCCTCGGGCCCGCCCGCCAGAACCGGGACCAGGCCTTCCTGACCACCGGCCGGGTCAACTTCGGCACCGAGGGCCTGCGCCAGCTGGTCGCCCCGGCGGGCGCCCGCACCGCCGAGGGCATCGGCGCCGGCTCGACGGAGGAGGAGCTCAAGCACGCCTACGAGGGCAGGGACCTCAAGCCGATCAAGGAGGGCGGTTACGAACTGCCGTCCGAGAGCGGCAGCGGCGGCCCGGACTGGTTCTACGAGTTCACCATGGCCGACGGCAAGGTCGCCGGGCTCGCCCTGGTGAAGCACAACACCTACTGCGCCTGAGAAACCGGTTGTGGATCATGGCCGCACCCTCGGTACGGTGACCCTCGAAAGATCATGTGGGGGTTTGTGACATGGGGAAGAACCGGGCCACGGTCCGCGCGGTGGGCGTGGGCATCTCGGTAGTACTGCTGGCCGCCTCGGCGGCGGCCTGCTCGTCCGACGACAAGAAGGACTCGGCGAAGGCCGGGGGCGCCGCCGCGGCACCCTCGGCGGCGCCCACGACGAAGGGCCCGGAGGCCTTCGCGGCGGCCGGGTACCAGGGGATCAAGCCGGGCATGGCCAAGGACGCCGGGCTGGCCACCGGCGCCCTGGAGGCGTCACCGGTCTCGCTGCTCGGCGGCTGCACGGACTTCGTCTACAAGGGCGGACCGGCGCCGGACCAGGCCCGGATGGCCGCCGAGGCGGCCACCGAGGCCCGCTACAAGGACCTCAGCGCCAAGGCCGACGCGGCCAGTGGGAAGGCGCCCGCCCCGGCGGGCACCCTGCCGCCGAACGCCTCCGCCAAGGACGCGGCGGCCGCCGCCGCGGGCTCCGCCGCCGGGGCCAAGGACTCGGCCGCCGCCGCCAAGCTGATCGCCGACTCGACGATGGCCCTGGTCGACCTGAGGGTGGCGCAGGAGGCCAAGGACAAGGCGTACCTGACCACCGGCCGGGTCTCCTTCGCGGAGGCGGGCCTGCGCGAGCTGGCCGCCCCGGCGGAGGCGAGGACGGCCGAGGGCATCGGCGCCGGCTCCACCCTGGAGGCGCTCCAGCAGGCGTACGGCGCCAAGGGCCTCCAGCAGGACAAGAGCGGCAGGTACGTGCTGCCGGTCGAGGGGCAGCCGGGCTGGCAGTACGAGTTCACGGTGGACGCCGGGAAGGTCGCCGGGATGGCCGCGGTGAACCGCGACATCAAGTGCGCCTGACCGTCTGATCGTCCGACCGGTCGACGAGGGCCCCGCCGAACCGC
>NZ_JBHVEU010000370.1:0-8990 GCF_042802075.1 Kitasatospora sp. NPDC057518 | reverse complement strand
GCCCCGCGGCGGCCACGGAGGTGGTGTCAGATCAGGCGGTGCGCCCGGAGGTCGGCCACGTACTTGGTGATCAGCTCCGGCGACAGCCGGGGGATGTCGTTCCCGTCGCCGAGGGCCGCGGCCCGGACCGCCGCCCGGAACCGGTCCGCCGGCAGGGCGGACCCGGCGACCGGCTGGGCCGGCTCGGCGAAGGCGTGCAGCAGCGGGAGCAGCGAGTGCTGCCGCCGGCGGTCGGGCAGGCCGTGCAGGGCGGTCTCGAAGCGCTCGATCCACTCGGCGTGGTCCTGGACGCGGGTCAGGGGGTGCCCGGCCGCCGCCAGCCAGTCGACCACGGTGTCGAGCGAGATGCCGTCGTCGTGCGGGTTGACCACGTTGTACGTCCGGTAGCCCTCCCGTGCGTCGTCGCCGAGCGCGGTGACGGCCCGCGCGGTGAAGTCCACCGGGAGCGCGTCGTAGTGCGGGCGGCCGTCGCCGGTACCCCGGGCGTAGAAGCTGCCGGGTGCGACGCCCGTCGCCAGCAGGCTCAGCACGAGGCGGGTGAAGACGTCCGGGACGTTGAGCTGACCGCGGTAGCGCGGGTGCGCGAGGATCATGTTCGAGCGGAAGACGGCGACCGGCAGGCCGAACCTCTCGTGCGCCTCGCGCAGCAGCACCTCGCCGGCCCACTTGCTGGCCGCGTAGCCGTCGGCGTAGTCACCGTCGAGGTCGCGTACCCCGCCGGCGGTGCGGATGTCCGCCCACTCGTCGGCGGCCGCCGCGTTCCCGAAGACGACGGCGACCGTCGACAGGTAGGTGAACCGCTTGGTCCGGGAGGTGACCGCGAGCCTGATCAGCTCGGCCGTTCCCAGCACGTTGGGGCCGAACAGCTGGCCGTAGGGCAGGACGTGGTTGACCTGTGCCGCCGGGTGGACGATCAGGTCCACGGTGTCGGCCAGCCGCTGCCAGGTCTCCTCGTCGAGTCCGAGACGCGGCTCCCCGATGTCGCCGGCGACCACCTGGAGGTGCCGGGCGGCGGCCGCGCGGTAGCGCTCCACGAGGTCCGGGTCGCCGCTGTCGAAGGCCGCGTCGAGCCGGGCCCGGGCGTCCTCGGCACAGGAGCCGCGGACCACGCACACCAGCGTGCCGCCGCGCTCTGCCACGCGCTCCAGCCATTCGAGGCACAGGAAACGGCCCAGGTAGCCGTTGGCGCCGGTCAGCAGGACGGTCCGGGCCTCGGGCAGCGGACCGGCCGGCCTCCGCCCTTCGGCCTGCTCGACGGTCCGCGGGTCGAGGAACGCCTCCAGCCGCAGTTGGGCCGCGTCGAGCCGCGTCGCGTCCGGGCCGTGGACGCTGTCGGCGGTGGGACGGCGGTGGTCCGCCGCGAGCGCCCGCTCGACGTGATCGGCCACCTGCCGCAGCGAGTTGACCGGGTTGACGATCACGTCGACCGGGACGTCGACGTGGAAGATCTCCTTCATCAGCTGGGAGAAGGACAGCGCCGTGAGGCTGTCGCCGCCGAGTTCGAGGAAGCGCGTGTCGGGCTCCACGACACCCTCGTCCAGCCCCAGGAGCGCCTGCGCGGCCCGGAGCACGGTCGCCGGCGGCGGCTGGTCGGTGCCGGCCTGACGCAGCGTCCGGAGTTCCTCGGCCTCGCGGTCGGACAGCTCGGTGTACAGCGCTTCGAGACGCTCGCCGTACCGCTTCGTCAGGGCCGGCCGCAACGGCTTGCGCACCCCGGAGAGCAGCCCGTTCTCCTGGGTGAACGGCTCGGTCTCGACGAGCAGGTCCCGGGGGATCTCGTAGGAGTTCAGCCCCGCCCCGGCGGCGGTCTCCCGCAGGGACTCCCGCAGGACCGCCCTGAGGCGCCGGGCGTCCCCGTCGACGCGGTCGAGGGCGTCCCGGGTCGGCACGACGACCGCGAGCAGGTAGGCGCGGGCGCCGCTGCCGTACAGGAAGACCTGCCGGACGGCCGGGCTGCCGGTGAAGAGCGCCTCCAGGCGGGAGACGGCGACGAACTCGCCCTGGGACAGCTTGATGACGTTGGAGCGGCGGTCGACGTACCGCAGTTCGTCGGGGCCGAGCCGGGCCATGATGTCGCCCGTGTGGTAGAAGCCGTCCTCGTCGAAGACCTCGGAGGTGGCGTCCGGGCGCCGGAAGTACCCCGGGACGAGCCGCTCGGACCTGATCAGCAGTTCGCCCCTGGGGTACGGCGTGTCGGTGCCGAAGTAGCCCAGCTCGGGCACGTCGACCAGCTTGTGGTCGGTCACCGGCGGGCGCTGCACCCGGCCGTCGAGGAAGACGACCCCGCCCTCCGTCGACCCGTAGCCGTCGATCAGCCTGACCTGGAAGCAGTCCTCGACGAAGGCCGTGGTCTCGGCGCTCGGCGGGGCCGAGGCGCTGACGGCCGACAGGAGGCGGCCGCCCATGACCTCCTCCCGCAGCTCCTCCATCACCTGCCCGGCGCTCACCTGCTCGGCCGCGTCGCCGCCGGTCCCGGCCCGGCGGGACAGCTCCGCCCGGTAGTGCTGGAGGAGCAGGTCGGAGATGCGGGGCACCATGAGCAGCTCGGTGGGACGGACCAGGGAGAGGTCCTCGAGGAGCGTCGACAGGTCACTGGACGCCGCGAAACAGGCGAGGCCCCCCTTGGCGAGCGTCCCGAACAGCGCGCCCCTGCCCATCACGTGGCTCAACGGCAGGAAGTTGAGCACGATGGCGGGCCGCACCGGCTGGCCGGGCACGTAGTCGAGCCAGAAGCTCCGGACCAGACGCTCGGTGTACACGGCCCCCTTGGGGGTGCCGGTGCTTCCCGAGGTGTAGATCAGCGAGCTCAGCGTGTCGGGCGCCGACCCGTCGGGGACCCGGGGGAGCGGCGGCAGCGCCCTTCCCCGCTCGACGGTCGACGCCAGCGTGTCCAGGGCCACCCCGCGGCCCAGCGCCGCGAGCCGGGTGCGCGCGGACTCCAGTGTCTCCTGGTGGGCGGTGGCCTCGGGCCGGTGGCCGATGACCACGATCCTGCCCAACGAGGCGGCGTTCGCCGCGAGTTCGAGCGCGACGTCCAGCTGGTCGACGTCCACCACGAGCAGGCGCGGTCCGGTCTGCTCGACGACGGGGGCCAGGTGCGCCGCCGAAGCCCCCGACTGGAGCGGGACGGACACCGCGCCGGAGCGGACACAGGCCAGGTCCGCCACGGCGTACTCGGCGCTCGTGGGCCCGAGGAGGGCGACGAAGTCGCCGGGGCCCAGCGGATGTTCGGGGTGGTGGCGCCACTCGGAGGCCACCGCGCCCACCCGCTCCCGGAGTTCGCCGTAGGTGAGCGTGTCGAACCGCGGCAGGAGGCGCAGCGTGGTGCGGCCCGTCTCCGGGTCGGTGACCGGCTCGGTGGCGCGCTCGCCCAGGGCGGGGCGGTCGGCGTAGGCCTCCAGCACGGTGGCCACCAGTTCGGCGAGCGGCAGGTCGGGGCGGCGGATCGCCTCGGTGACGGCGTCCAGGGGCGCGGTGTCACGGAACTGAGGGTCGGTCGCGTACAGGTGGGCGCTTCGTCGGTCGGTACGCGCGTCGAGTTCGTCGGCGGGGAGGTGCGAGAGGGACACGAATGATCTCCTATGCGGCCGAGAAAATCCTGTTCAGGTGGACGGTGGTGCCGTTCGTACGGGGTGATCGGATCGGTCGGGAGGGCTGCGGGCTCAACGCTCCTCGGCCGCACGCGCGTCGGCGATCTCGTGGTCGCGGGTGAGCCGGACGATCGCGGCGGCGGCCTCGCGGGCGCCGCCCTCGTCCCGGGTCTCGATCGCGTCGACGAGCCGCCGGTGCAGGCCCCCGTGCTCCTCGGCGTGGGCGGCGTTCCAGGTCGGGCCCCCCAGGTGCGAGGTGAGCGCCGTGCCGAGGTAGTCGTACACCTCGATCAGCAGGGCGTTCCCGCTCGCCCGGACGACGGACCGGTGGAAGAGCGCGTCGACGTCCGTGGCCGCGGAGGCGTCCTCGCCGGCGGCGGCCGCCTCGGCGTCGGCCAGCAGCTCCCGCAGCTGCCGCACCTGCCCCTCGCTGCGGCGCAGGGCCGCGGCGCCCGAGGCGTACTCCTCCAGAACGGTCCGCAGCTCCAGCACATCGTCCCGCTTCGCGGAGCCCGCCCGCCGCACCATCACCGACTGGAGCTCGCTGGAGGAGCGCACATAGGTGCCGTCACCGGCTCTGGGCTCCAGCAGGCCGAGGTGCACCAGCGCACCGATCGCCTCCCGCAGCGTGCTGCGCCCGACCCCGAGCTCCTCGACGAGGGCCTGCTCCGGCGGGATCCGCGTCCCGACCGGCCAGCCCCCCGTCTCGATGTGCGAGCGGAGGCTCTCCACGAGCTGGGCGGACAGGCTGGCCGTGCGCCGCGGCGCGCTGATGCGTGTCATGGGAGGACCATATACAAACATCAGACATTTGAACATCGTCTCTTCGGCCCGGGGCCCGGGCATGGAGCGTCACTCCTGGTAGCAGCACCCGCCGTACTCGTCGCAGTCGTACTCGATCCCGCCGTCGGAGCTGTGGGTGCGGCTCAGCTTCCGGTCGTCCACGGGGCAGATCGGGACGAAGGACGGATTGACCTGGAGGAAAGTCGAGTCCTTCAGGGAGAATACGGAATTGACGACGTCGAGGCCGTGTTCGCGGATTCCCTGCTGAATGAAGTCGAATGCGTCGTAGACATGGCCGCAGCCGCACGTGATCGGGGTGCACCTGAAATTCTTCACCCTGACGCCCAGCTCCACCCTGATCCTTTCGGTTTCCTCGGGGGATATCGGGCGGAGTCCTGTGCGGCGGATCCGCTCCGGAGTCCAGAACCGCTCCTTGACGAGTGCGGCCTGGGCGCGGGTCAGGTAGAACGAGGCCGTGGTGCCACTCGTGATCGTGGCGAGGACGATGTCCGCGACGGCTTCGTCGTTCGCTGAGGTCACCACCTTTCCGGTGGCGACCATTCTGTCGATTTCCGCCAGCAGCTTCATGGTGTCCACTTCCTTATTGTCAGTATGCGACCTCCCGCAAGTGCTCACAAGCACCAGGAGAATTACCGGCCGGCCGGTAAACGGGTTGCGGAAATCCCGGGCGGGGTGTCAGATTCCGGCTATGACGATTGTGCTGGGAACGCCGACCGCGGGCGGGGTGCGCGAGGCCATGGGCGCGCTGCGGGAGTGGCAGGACGACGGAGCGCCGATGCAGCTGCACGCGGGGGACATCGGCTGGAACTGTCGGTTCGGCACGGCTGAGACGGCCGCGGTGGTGCGGACCTGGAGCCGGGACGGGCGGATCCTCGCCGTCGGGATGCTGGACTCGCCGACGGTGCTGCGGATGACGGTCGCCCCCGACGCCTTCCGGGACGAGGACTTGGCGCGGCGGCTCGTCGAGGACGTCTCGCTGCCGGAGCGCGGCGTGCTGCCGGAAGGGGCGGTGTCCGTCGAGGCGCCGCCGGGCCTGCTGCTCCACGACCTGCTGACCGAGGAGGGCTGGGGCGTCGACGAGCCGTGGACGCCGCTGTTCCGCGACCTCGCGCGGGCGGTGGAGGACCCGGGCGTACGGATCAGGGCGATCGGCCCGGAGCAGGCGCAGGACTTCGCCGACGTTCTGCGCTCGGCGTTCGGCACCTCGCGGCCGACGCGCGCGTACTGGCACGCGCTGTCGGCCGGGCCGTACTCCGCCGATGCCCGCTGCCTGGGCGCCTACGACGACCGGGGCAGCCCGGCGGCGGTGGTGACGGTCTGGTCGGCCGGCCCGGGGAGGCCGGGGCTGGTCGAGCCGATGGGCGTCCACGAGGACCACCGCGGTCGCGGCTACGGCCGGGCGATCACCCTCGCCGGGGCGGCCGCGCTGCGTGAGCTGGGCTCGTCGAGCGTTCGCGTGTGCACACCGAGCTCCAACGTCGGTGGCGTCGCCACGTACCGGGCGGCCGGGTTCGAGGCGCGGCCGGAGATCGGCGACCGGATCCGCAGGGCCTGACACCGCTACGGCCCGGGCCCTCCGGCCCAGGCCGTCGGCCCGCCCGGTGAGCCGGCCGGGCGCGCCCTCGTCCTGCCGACACCAACTGGTCCCGGGCGTGGGCCGGTTCAGCGGTCCGCCGCGGCCTGCCGCAGGGCGCGGTGGCTGGGGGAGCCCTCGGCCGCGGTCAGGACGACGAGTTCGAGCTTGTGGGTGCCGGGGACGACGTAGGCGGTGTAGTCCAGGTCGAGCCGGCCGGCCCGGGGGTGGTGGAAGCCGTGGCTGCCGGTGGCCGGGCCGCGGACGTCGTGTTCCTCCCAGAAGGCGGCGAACCGGCTGCTGCGCGCCGTCAGTTCGGCCACGAGGCGGTTGCCGCGTTCGTTGTGGGGGTCGGCGGCCAGGGCGTGGCGCAGGCGGTGGACGTTGCCGCGTGCCGTCTTCTCCCAGTCGGTGAGGAGCCGGGGCGCCCGGGGGTCGCAGAAGACGAACCAGGCGAAGTTGCGCTGCTCGGGCCGGAGTTCGGCGTAGTCGAGGAGCAGCCAGGCCTCGGCGTCGTTCCAGGCGAGGATGTCGCGCATGGGGGTGACCACGTGGGCGGGCCACGGGGTGATCGAGGCGAGGAGCCGCAGGGTCGCCTCCGGCACGTCCGGGGCCGCGGCGGCCGGGCCTGCCTGGTGGACGGGGTTTCCGGTGGCGAGGCGGTGGAGGTGGCGGCGGGCGTCGGCGTCGAGCTGCAGGGCGGTGGCGAGGGCGTCCAGGACCTCGGGGGAGGGGCGGCGCTGACGGCCCTGTTCGAGCCGGGTGTAGTACTCGGGGCTGATGCCGGACAGGGTGGCGACCTCGGCTCTGCGCAGTCCGTTCAGCCGGCGGGTGCTGGTCCGGGGCAGACCGGCGGCCTCCGGGGTCAGTCGGGCCCGGCGGGTGCGCAGGAAGTGGGCCAGTTCGGGGAGTGCCGCTGATGGTGCCATGCGGCGAGTATCGGTCGCCTGGCGGCGCGGGGGGTAGCCCTGCCAGGGCCACCCCCGGCGGGGCCTGCCCGCGGCGGTGTCTCGTCGCGGTGCGCGCGGCGGCGCAGAGTGGCTGCCGAGGGCGCCGCGCCACGCGGGCGGCCCTGGTCGCCGACGGGCCGGTTCCGGTGTGTCGGCGCGTTCGCGCGTCCGTCGTTCCCGGAGCGCGTCCTTCGTCCTTGGAGTCCGTCCATGCCCGCACGTCCCGGCGAACCGCTCTCGCCTGCCCCGTCCATGCCCGTACGGCCCGGGGGACCGGAGTCCGCCGGGCCGGGGCCCGATGCCCCGCCGTCCGTCCGGTACGCGCCCCTGGCGGTGCTGAGCGCGGCGGCGGGTCTGGACGCCGGTGGTGTCGCCGTCCTCAACAGCGCCCTGCCCTCGGTGGGCGCGCGGTTCGGCACCTCGGCGCAGAACCTGTCCTGGGCGGTGACCGGCTACGCCCTCGCGTTCGCGGGGCTGCTGCTGTGCGGCGGGGCGATGGCGGACCGGCTGCGGCGTCGGCGGGTGCTGGTCGCGGGCCTGGTGACGGTGGCGGCGGGCGCCGCGCTGGCGTTCGCGGCGCCCGCGTTCTGGGCGGTCGTGGTGGGGCGCGTGCTGCAGGGCGCGGGGGCGGCGATCACCATGCCGGCGGCCACCGCCCTGCTGACCTCGGTCTATGCCGACGGGCCGATGCGTTCGCGCGCGCTGGGTGTGTTCTCCGCCGCGCAGGCGGGCTGCTACGGGGCCGGTCTGGTCCTCGGGGGCGTGGTCACCGGCGCCTTCGGCTGGCGCTGGGTGTTCGCGCTGCAGGCCCTGGCAGCGGCGGTCACCGCCGTGGCCGCGGTGCGGTGGCTGCCACCGGGTGAGCGGCACCGCCGGGGCTCCCTGGACGTGACGGGGGCCGGGGCGCTGGTGGCGGCGATCGCCCTGACCGTCTTCAGCGCGGACCTGGCCTCCCGCCCCGGCGGCGGCCCGTTCGCGGGCGCGCTGCTGGCGGCCGCCGTGGCCGGGGGTTGGCTGTGGTGGCGCCGCGGGCGCACCCGGGGCGGGGACGCGGTCCTGCTGGACCGGGACCTTCTGCGGACGCCCGGCGTGCGGACCGCGGCGGTGGTGGCCGGCGCGTTCTACTTCTGCGTCACCGGGTCGCTGTTCCTGCTGCCGCTCTACCTCCAGCAGGTGCGCGGCATGCCGCCGGCCGTCTCGGGCCTCGCGGTCCTCCCCGTCAGCCTGGCCGTGGCCGCGGCCGCCCTGGTCTCCGGGCGGCTGATGAGGACCCGCGGACCGCGCCCGCTGCTGGCCGCGGGCCTGCTGCTCACCGCCGGCGGCGTGCTGCTGTGGTGCGCGGCGGGGGAGCACAGCCCGTACCTCGGGCCGGTGCTGGCCGGCCTGGTCGTCACCGGCATCGGGCAGGGCCTGGCCTTCCCCGCCATCACCGTCACCGGTCTGCGCGACGTGCCGGACCAGGCCCACGGCACCGCCTCGGCGGTCACGGCCACCGCCCTGCAGATCGGCAGCGGCATCGGCCCCACCGTCCTCGCCGGCATCGCCCAGAGCGTCGGCGCGGCGGGCCACGGCGAGCTGTCCCTGGGCGGCCACCACCTCGCCTACGCGGCGGCGGCCGTACTCCTGCTGCTCGTCGGCCTCCCGGCCACGGCCCGTCTCGGCAGGCGGGGCGGCTGACGGCGCCACTGTGCCGGGCGCCGAGTGCCGGGTGAACCCGAGGGGAAGGCCCCGCCCCAGCGCGGTGAAGTCTCGGTGGTCGTGACCCGGGATTTGCATGAACCAGTCAACAGGGCTGTCCGTCAGTGCTATGTTACCCGGCGGTTCGAGAGTCCGTGCGACGACTCCGAGCTGTGCGTCCCGCCACAAGTCACCACTGCCTCAGCACCGTTGACCCCGAAGGGACCCTCCACGTGACCGTGCGCAAGCTGACGCTGTCAGCCGCGGCGACAACCACCGTGCTCCTCCTCTGCGGCGCCGCCCTCACCGGGGCGGGGGGGGCGCCCCCCCCCCCGGCGCCCACCCCCCCCACCCACACCCCCCCCCCCACCGCCCCCCCCCCCCCCGCGCCCCCCC
>NZ_JBHVEU010000369.1:0-8997 GCF_042802075.1 Kitasatospora sp. NPDC057518 | reverse complement strand
GGTTCGGGTGGTCATGGGGAGCAACCCCCGCGAGCGCGGGGCCGACCTGCTCCCACTTGGTCTGTCTGGTCACACCGAGGAGCAACCCCCGCGAGCGCGGGGCCGACCACGGCCGCTACTCCAAGATCGCAGCGACGATGGAGCAACCCCCGCGAGCGCGGGGCCGACGTCCGGGCGGTCCAGGACCGGCAGGCGGCCATGGAGCAACCCCCGCGAGCGCGGGGCCGACGCTTGCTGACCTGCGGTGATTCGCTTCAGCGAGCGCTATTTGATTCAGTTCGATTCGGTTGGCTATCCATAGTGGAGCTCATGGGTTGTTGGTGGTGGAGTTGGCTGGCTTTGTGGTGATGGTGGACTGGATGGCAAGTGGCGAGCGGGACTTCGCAGGCGGGCTGACGCTGACCAGGGGCACGGTGGAGGTTCCCGGGTCGAAGACGCTTGGGGACGGCGGGGTGAGGAGGTGCCCCGGTGTGCGGTACAACCGCGCGCCGGGGCACCTCTGGGCTGTCCAAGTGGTGTGACAAGCCGGTTAGTTGTCCACGTCGTAGGCCACGGTGACCGGGGCGTGGTCGCTCCACCGCTCGGCGTGGGTGTCGGCGCGTTCGACGCGGGCGTCGGTGGCGCGGGCGGCCAGCGTGGGGGTGGTGACCTGGAGGTCGATGCGCCAGCCGGAGTCGTTGTCGAAGGCGCGGCCGCGGTAGGACCACCAGGAGTAGGGGCCGGTGCGGTCGGGGTGGAGGGCGCGGACGACGTCGACGTAGCCGGCCTCGTCGTAGACGCGGGAGAGCCAGGCGCGTTCTTCGGGGAGGAAGCCGGCGGACTTCTGGTTGGCCTTCCAGTTCTTGAGGTCCTCGGGGCGGTGGGCGATGTTCCAGTCGCCGCAGACGACGACCTCGCGGCCGTCGGCGGCGGCGCGGGCGCGCAGGGCGGTGAGGTGGACGAGGAATTCCGCCATGAAGCGTTCCTTCTCCTCCTGGCGCTCGGTGCCGACTTCGCCGGAGGGGAGGTAGAGGCTGGCGATGGTCAGGCCGGGCAGGTCGATTTCGACATACCTGCCCGAATTGTCGAATTCGTCCGAGCCGAATCCGATCGCCGTGCGCTGCGGCTCCGCGCGGGAGAGGACGGCGACGCCGGCCCGGCCCTTGGTGGCGGCGGGGGCCCAGACGGCGTGCCAGCCGTCCAGGTCGCGCAGTTCGACGGGTAGCTGCTCGGGTTCGGAGCGCACCTCCTGGAGGCAGACCACATCCGCCTCGGTGCCGGCCAGCCATTCGACGAAGCCCTTCCTGGCCGCCGCCCGGATTCCGTTCACGTTCACACTCGTCACCACGATCACCCGAGCAGCCTACCGACTGGGCGTTCCCGGCCCGAACCGTGACGCGCGGGGTCGGGCGGGTCCCGTCGGAGGGTGTCGATGGCGGTGACAGCGGCTGACAGGAGCTGTCGTGAACGCGGCATGAAGATGTGCGGCAGTCCCATCGAGCCCCGCCATTGGTCTTGACCATCTCCGGACGGAGCACCTAGGGTCACTTACTGCAAGGACCTTTAATAAAGAAGGACGGATAAAGGCCCGCTCTCCCACCTGCCGCGACTGCGGACAGTGGGCTCGGGATCCGCCCTCCTTGTCGCAGGGCGGACAAACTCACGGGTGGAGGACGCGGTGGGGACGACAGGACAGCTTTCGGCGGTGCCGGAGCCGAAGTACTGGCACCTGCGCACGGTGCTGCTGCGGGCCATCGACTCGGAGTTCTCCACCGGACAGGTGCTGCCCAACGAGCGCGAGCTCTCGGCCCGCTTCGGCGTCGCCCGGGCCACGCTGCGTCAGGCGCTCGACCAGCTGGAGCTGGAGGGCCGCCTGGTGCGCCGCCGGGGGATCGGCACCCTGATCGCCGCCCCGCGGGTCGGCGTCCCGGTCAACCGGCAGGAGGAGGGCTGGCCCGGCACCGCGCGCAACCAGGCCTGGCGGACGGTCGACTGCACCACCGCCCCCGCCTCCGCGCAGCTGGCGAAGGGCCTCGGCATCGCCGAGGGCGCCACCGTGCACACCGTGCGCCGGGTCCGCCTGGTGGAGGGCCGCGCGGTGGCCAGCGAGTCGCTGCACGTCCCGGCCGCCGCGCTGCCGCACCTGCCGGGCTTCCGTGCCGAGAGCGACCGCGCCCGTTCGGTGCTGCGCCAGCTGGAGCGCCTGGAGGTGGACGGCGAGTCCCGCTCGGTCGAGCTGGGTGTCGCCGAGGCCGAGCAGGCCGCCCTGCTGGAGCGCCCGCCTGGCGCGCCCGTCCTGGTCATGACCACCCAGTACGCCTCGGCCGGCCGGCTGGTGGCGCTCGCGGTGGCCACCTACCGGGCGGACACCTGCAAGCTGACCTTCGGCGAGGCCGGACTCGTCGAGGTCACCCCGGTCGGTGCGACGGCCGAGGTCCGTACCGCCTCCTGACGCACCACCCGTGAACCCCTGAAGCCCCTGAACCATTTTCCGGAAACCCTCAGGTCGAGGCCCGGGCGCCAACTGGCGTCCGGGCCTTTGCCGTTGGGGCGCTGCCGTAAACCAGGCCGGGTCGCCTGGTAGCGTCCGCGTGGCAGTGGCACAGCCACGCAACGGATGAGGACGGGGGGCGACCGGTGAACGCGGTCCTCGCATCGTGGGCGAGGTCGGAGGTGCTGGCCTTCGACTGCCTGTTCCGGGCGGACGGCACGGCCCGGGAGGCGGACATCGACGGGCCGGAGCACCTCCGGCTGGAGCTGGGCGGGCCGGTGGACGTGGCGGCCCTGGTGGCCGATCCGCCGTGGGACGCGGGCAGCGTCGAGGTCATCGACGAGGTCGAACTGCCGGACGGGCTGGGCTACGTGGTCCACGGTGACAGCGGCCTCGGGCACCTCGGCTTCATCGGCCGGCTCGGACCGGACCGCGGACTGCGGTGGCTCCTGACCACGTCGACCGGCAACCCGTTCGTCGGGGCGTCCGTCGACTGGCCGCTGGCGCACTTCGTCAACGACTGGGGCAGCACGCTCACCCTCGACCTGACCGACCCGGACTTCGCGCCCTGAGGTGACCCCCGCTCCTTGAGCGCGGCGTCAGGCCCGGGGCGGGTCGACGGCGAAGAGCTGCTCCTCGACGTGGTCGAGGGCGACGCGCAGGGCGCCCATCGCCACGACCTCCGAGCCGAGGGCCGCCAGGGCGACCTCGGGGGCGCGCAGGGTGAACTGGGCCAGGCGTTCGCGCAGCGGGTCCAGGACGCCGTCGAGGCCGGCCGCCCAGCCGCCGATGACCACCAGCTGGGGGTCGATGGCCAGGACGAGCGCGGCGACGCCCTGGACGAGGCGGGTGAGGAAGCGGTCCATGGCGACCTTGGCGACCTCGTCGCCCTCCCGGGCCAGCCGCAGTACGCGGGCCACGGCGGCCTCGTCCAGCGGGTTGAGGGGCTTTCCGGTGGTGGACAGCAGGCGCTCGGGGGTGACCTCCTGGCCGAGCAGGTGCAGGGCGCCGATCTCGCCGGCCGCGCCGCCGAAGCCGCGGTGCAGCCGGCCGCCGATGAGGGAGCCGGCGCCCGGGCTGAGGCCGGCCATCACGAAGACGACGTCGTCGGCGCCGACCGCCGATCCCTGCCAGTGCTCGGCGATGGCGGCCAGGTTGGCGTCGTTCTCGATCAGGACCGGGCAGCGGAACGAGCGCCGCAGCTTGGCGCCGAGGTCGAGGCCGGTCCAGCCGGGCATCGCGGTGCCCAGTTGGACGGTGCCCTCGCGGTCGACGATGCCGGGGGTGCCGATGCCGACCGCCCACAGGTTGTCGCGGGAGATGCCGGCCTTGCGCAGCACCTCGGCGACGGCGGTGCGGACGGCGGCGAGCCGGTCCTCGGCGTCGAGGGTCTCGTCCACCGGCTTGAAGTGACTGCCCACCACCTCGCCGGTGAGGTCGGCGAGGATGACCCGGATGTCGTGCACGCCGATCTCGATGCCGAGGATGTGCCCGGCCTCGGCGCGGAAGCGGAACCAGCGGGCGGGGCGGCCGCGGCGGCCGGTGCCCGGCTGGCCGTCCTCCCTCGGCTGCTCGACCTCGGCGACCAGTCCGGTCTCGACCAGGCCCTCGATCACGCCCTCGACCGTCGGGCGGGAGAGCCCGGTCTCGCCGACGAGCTGAGTGAGGGTCACGGAGTGGCCGTTCCGCAGCGCCCGAAGCGTGACCGCCGCGTTGATCCGCCGCAGCAGCGAGGAGTCTCCTCCGGTGAGCCGATCCGCCAATGCGATGCCCTTCGCCGTTCGCGCGACTGCCCTGGCGCGCGGTGTCGAGTGCGCGGTGCCCACCGAATGGCCCGCGGGGGTGCGCCCCCGGAGAACGCGGCAGGGCGGCAGGGGGCCGCCTGCGCGAGGGCCGGAGGACAAGCGGAGCCTACCCGGGGACGGGCCCGGGCGGCGAGGATCTCCGCAGCTCATCCAGGCTTCGGTATCGAAATGGTACGGATCGGGTGGCGGTGCGTGATCCGGACTTCACCGCCCGGCCACGGCGGGCCGGTAGGGGAGCCGCCGGGACAGCACCGACCGGAGGGAACGTTCCGACAGCAGCGGGCCGAGACCGCGCCGGGAGCCGGCCGACAGGACGCCGAGGGTCGAGCAGGCCGAGCCGATCGAGCCGAGGGAGAGGACGGAGCCGATCGAACCGATGGACAGCACCGACCCGATCGAGCCGATGGACAACACCGACCCGATCGAGCCGAGGGAGAGGGCGGATCCGATTGAGCCGGTCGACAGCACCGACCCGATCGAGTCGATCGACCGGACGGACACGATCGAGCGGATCGAGCGGATCGAGCGGAGGGAACCGATGGAGCCGACGGACCCGCGGGCGGGCCGGGCCGGACGCGCGGAAGTGGTCATGACTTTTGAGCGTAGCCAGCCACACCCCCGCCCGCCCGTCAGTCCACCCGGGCCGCGAACAGCCGCTGCCCCAGCAGCCCCATCGGATGTCCGTCCTCCGGCAGGGTCAGCACCGTCGGGCAGCCCGCGGTGGTGAGCGCCGCCCGCCACTGCTCGGCCGGGCGGGCGGTGAGGCCGTGGGCGTCGCCGGTGATCAGCAGGTCGAGCTGTTCGATGGTGGGGGCGAGTAGCAGGAGCCGGCCGCCGGGGGCGAGCAGCCGGACCAGCGTCGGGACGTCCTCCGCCGATGGCCCGCCCGCGCCCGCCACCGCCGCCCCGCCCGCGCTCGCGATGACGACGTCGTAGCGCCCGCCGTCGGGGGCCGAGTGGTGCTCGGTGTGCGGCCGGGGCCGGGTGGCGAGGGCGCGGGCGACGGCGGGCTCGCCGCCCTCCACGTCCAGTTCGAGGACGCGCAGCGGCCCGGGCCCTTGGTGGGCCTCGGCGGTGCCGCGCACCAGCGCGCCGAGGGCGGCGCCGAGGAAGCCGCGGGAGGCGGCCCAGCGGACGGGGGAGGCGTCCGGCCGGGGGGCGTCCTGGCCGGTGATCAGCCGGGGCAGCCGCAGGGCACCGCGCCGGACCCGGTCCAGGGCGGCGGCCGGGCCGAGCCCGTCGGCCCAGGTCTCGGCGGCGGGGCGCCAGGCCTCCCGGACCTCGGCGGCGTCCGGCCCGGGCCCGCCGCGGAAGACCGGGCCCTGGGCTCCGCCGTCCTGCCGGGTGAGCAGGCCGTGCCGGGCGAGTGCGTCCAGCCAGCGGACGACCCGGGGGCGCTGGGCGGGGGTGACCATGGCCGCGGCGAGGACCTCGGCCTCGGGGTAGCCGCGCGCGGGGTCGGTGAGCACGCCGTTCTGCTGGAGGGTGTGCAGGAGGGCGGCGAGCACGGCCCGGTCGAGCTGGGCGCCGAAGTCGTGGACCTGCTCGGCGGTGACGCCGATGCCGTACTTCCAGGCGGCGGCCGAGGCGTTGGCGGCGTCGGCGCGCAGTCGGCGGTCGGCGGCCTCGGCGTTGCTGTCCGGGGCGCGGACGTGGGCGAGGACGGCGCCGAGCGCGTCGACGGCGGCGTACACGTCCTCCTGCCGGGGTTCGGGGCCGACGTGCAGGACCAGGCGCAGCGCGGCGAGGTCGTGGGCGGCGAGGCCGGGCTGTCCGCTGAGTCGCCAGAGCAGGGCGGAGGGCAGGCTGAGGTGGGTGGCCCGGGCGGTGGCGACGGCTTCGAGCTGCTGTTCGGGCCGCTGGTCGGGGTCGCCGCAGTGGACGGTGCCGCCGGCGAGCAGGGTGGCGAGGGCGAGGTCGACGGCGAGGTCGGTGACGGGGTGCAGCACGGTGTGCCGGATCGGGGGTGCGCCGAGGACGCCGGCCCAGTAGCGCAGCCGCTGTTCGGCGGCCCGGGCGGCGGAGGGCGGCAGGGCGGCGTGCTCGGCTATGCGGCGGGCGAGGGCCTGGGGGAGTCCGCCGGGCGGGGAGACGCCGAGCAGCAGGCCGATGCCGCTGATCGCGCGCCCGTCGGCGACGACGGCGGGTCGGTCGCCGAGTTCGCGCAGCGCGCTGACCAGGGCGGGAGTCGTGGGCACGGTGATCACTCCGGGGTGCGGGACAGAAACCGCACTACTGAACCATGGGGGCGGGGCGGTGAAGGGCGGAAGCAAGTCAAACTTCTGTAATGATTTTCATATCGGCTAGCCAAGCTCCCGACGCGAAGTTGCCGCGAAGCGGTCGGAACTTCACATTCCGGAAGGTCCGCGCGATCCCTTGACAGGTGGTTCGGGTACTGGATCAATGGAGCGCAGGGGGCTGACCGAACGATCGGTCGGTGATCTCGGCCTGGGCGTCCTCGATGCGGGCGAACCTCGGCAGAGCAGCGAACTCGGCAAAGCAGCGAAGGAGCGACGATGACCGGCACCGCACCCGTCCCGCGCCGACACCTCGGGGAGCCGCTACCGCCCGAGCTCCTGGACGCCGGCGAGCGGATGGGTCCGGACGAGCTGCGCGCCCACCAGCTCACCCGGCTGCGGGCCACCCTGCGGCACGCGTACGACAACGTCGAGCTCTACCGCCGCAAGTTCGACGCGGCCGGCGTCCGCCCGGAGGACTGCCGCACCCTGGACGACCTCGCCCGCTTCCCCTTCACCACCAAGGCCGACCTGCGCGAGGGCTACCCCTTCGGCATGTTCGCCGTCCCGATGGAGCGGGTCCGCCGGATCCACGCCTCCAGCGGCACCACCGGACTGCCGACCGTGGTCGGCTACACCGACAACGACCTCTCCATGTGGGCCGACGTGGTCGCCCGCTCGATCCGCGCGGCCGGCGGCCGGCCCGGCCACAAGGCGCACATCGCGTACGGCTACGGCCTGTTCACCGGCGGCCTGGGCGCGCACTACGGCGCCGAGCGGGCCGGCTGCACCGTCATCCCGGCCTCCGGCGGCATGACGGCCCGCCAGGTGCGGCTGATCCTCGACTTCGAGCCCGAGATCATCATGATCACCCCGTCCTACCTGCTGACCCTGCTCGACGAGTTCGGGCGGCAGGGCGTCGACCCGCGGAGCACCTCGCTGCGGATCGGCATCTTCGGGGCCGAGCCGTGGACGGAGGAGATGCGGCGCGAGATCGAGGAGCGGCTCGACCTGCACGCCGTCGACATCTACGGCCTCTCCGAGGTGGTCGGCCCCGGCATCGCGCAGGAGTGCGTGGAGACCAAGGACGGGCTGCACATCTGGGAGGACCACTTCTACCCGGAGGTCGTCGACCCGTTCACCGACGAGGTGCTGCCCGAAGGGGAGGGCGGCGAACTGGTCTTCACCTCGCTCACCAAGGAGGCGCTGCCGATCATCCGCTACCGCACCCGCGACCTCAGCCGGCTGCTGCCCGGCACCGCGCGGCCGGCGTTCCGGCGGATGGAGAAGGTCACCGGGCGCAGCGACGACATGATCATCCTGCGCGGGGTGAACGTCTTCCCGACCCAGATCGAGGAGATCCTGCTGCGCACCCCGGGCGTCGCGCCGCACTTCCAGCTGCGGCTCGGCCGGCAGGGGCGGCTGGACACCATGACCGTCCGGGTGGAGGCCCGGCCGGAGGCCCCCGCGGAGCAGCGGGAGGCGGCGCGGGCGGAGATCGTCCGGGCGGTGAAGGACGGGGTCGGGATCACCGTCGCGGCCGAGGTGGTGGACCCGTACACGCTGGAGCGCTCGGTCGGGAAGATCAAGCGGGTGGTGGACGAGCGGGGTTGAACGAGCGGAGGTGAACGAGCGGTGGTGAACCCGGCCGTCGGGCACACGGGCGGGGGCGTCCCGCCGGGCGGGTGGCGGGGAGCACCCCCGCACGGGCCCTATGCTGCGGACATGCCGAGTGAGCTGCGCACTCTCCGATCCGCTCTCCCGCCCGCCCTTCAGCCCGATCCTCAGTCCGATCCTCGGACCGCCGAGGACCTCGCCTTCATCCGGCGGGAGACCGAGCTGAAGCCCGTCCCGTTCGTGCCCGAGATCAGCCTCCACATGGCCGAGGACGCCATCGCCCTGTGGGAGACCACCGAACGGGCGCGCGGGCGGGCCGGGCTGCCGCCGCCGTTCTGGGCCTTCGCCTGGGCGGGCGGGGTGGCGGTCGCCCGCTACGTGCTGGACCACCCCGAACTGGTCGACGGCCGTACGGTGTTGGACGTCGCGGCCGGCTCCGGGCTGGTCGGGGTGGCCGCCGCGCTGCGCGGGGCGACGGAGGTGCGCGCCGCCGAGATCGACGCCTACGCGGTGGCCGCGATCGGGCTGAACGCCGAGGCCAACGGGGTCCGGGTGGACGGCGCCCTGGTGGACCTGGTGGACGGCGACGGCGGGCCCGCCGAGGTGGTGCTCGCGGGCGACGTCTTCTACGAACGGGCCATGGCCGCCCGCTTCCTGCCCTTCCTGGAGCGGGCCGTGGCGCGCGGCGCGACCGTCGTCGTCGGCGACCCGGGCCGCGCCTACCTGCCCCGGGACCGGTTCACCGCGGTGGCGGCGTACCAGGTGCCGGTGGTCGCGGACCTGGAGGACACCGCGGTCAAGACCACGACGGTGTGGCGGCTGGGCTGACCGCCCGAGGGCACCGGCATCACAGGCGACGGGCTGAAGC
>NZ_JBHVEU010000368.1:0-9016 GCF_042802075.1 Kitasatospora sp. NPDC057518 | reverse complement strand
GCCGTGCTGCCGCCCCCAGAACCACCCCCGGAGAACCCACGTGTCCACGCCGTCCGTCCAGTTCCCCGTCACCTGGGCTCCGCGCCGCACCCGCGCCGTACTGCTGCCGGTCTGCGTGCTGATGGTGGTGCTGTTCTCCGCGATGGCCGTGCTGCTCCCGGAGAACTGGCAGCTCAACGACCGGATCATGATGACGGCCAGCGGCCTGCTGTTCGCCGGCGTCGGCCTGATGCTGGCCCGCCCCAAGGTGAGCGCCGACGCGGAGGGCGTGACGGTGGTCAACTTCGTCCGCCGCCGCCGGCTGGCCTGGGCCGAGATCGTCCGGGTCAACTTCCGCCAGGGCGACCCGTGGGCCACCCTCGACCTCGCCGACGGCACCTCGCTCGCCGCGGTCGGCATCCAGTCCGGCGTCGGCAAGGACCAGGCGATCGCGGACGCCCGGGCGCTGCGCGACCTGGTCGAGCACCACGCCCAGGCCTGAGCCCGCTCTAGGGCCTGAAAGCCTGCACCGGGCCTGAGCCCGCTCCCGGGCCTGAAGGCCTGCGCCGGGCCTGAGCCCGCGCCCCGGCCCGCACCCGGGCGGACGTCCCCCCACCTGGGGTTCCCCGCCCCCGGCGGGCCGAACGGGCTTCCTACGCCCATCCGGGTATGGTCTACGCTGGTAAAAGCAGGGCAAAGTTCGCCCTGCCCGAAAATCGAGTGCCCGAACCCGACCAGAGGAGTGACACTCCCCCTCGATGGACGATCCGTCCGGTAGTACCTGCGCCGCCTCGCTTCCGCTCCCCGGAAGGCAGGCGGCACTGTGATCACCGCCTGGCTGCTGTTGCTCGCAGCCGTTCTCCTGATCCTCGCCAACGGCCTCTTCGTGGCTGCCGAGTTCGCCTTCGTGACCGTCGAGCGCGGTGAGGTGGAACGCTCCGCGGAGACGGGCGACGCCAAGTCCCGCCGCGTCGCCGGGGCCCTGCGGCACCTCTCCTTCGAGCTCTCCGGCGCCCAGCTCGGCATCACCGTCACCTCGCTGGTGGTCGGCATGCTCGCCGAGCCGGCCCTGTCGACCCTGCTCGCACCCGTCATGACCGGCATCGGCGTGCCCGACTCGGCCGCCCGCGGCGTCTCCGTGATCGTCGGCATGGTGCTGGCCACCGTCGTCCAGATGGTGATCGGCGAGCTGGTGCCGAAGAACTGGGCGATCTCCCGCCCGCTCCAGGTGGCCCGCGCGGTCGCCGCCCCGCACATGGCCTTCTCCCGGGTCTGCCGCCCGCTGATCAGCTTCCTCAACGGCACCGCCGACCGGACCGTACGGGCCTTCGGCGTCGAGCCGCAGGAGGAGCTGGGGCACGCCCGCACCCCCGACGAGCTGGTCTCGCTGGCCCGTCACTCGGCCAAGGCCGGCGCGATAGACGAGGAGTCGGCGACCCTGTTCGTCCGCACCCTCGCGCTGAGCGAGCTGACCGCCGAGTCCGTGATGACCCCGCGCGTCGACGTGGCCGCGCTCCAGCGCGACGCCACCGCCTCCGACGTCATCAACCTGACCCGGGCCACCGGCCTGTCCCGCTTCCCGGTGCACACCGACAGCCTGGACGAGGTCACCGGCATCGTCACGCTCAAGGACGCCCTGGCCGTCCCGGCCGCCCGGCGCGGCCTGGTGCGGGTCGCCGAGCTGGCCTCGCCGCCGCTGCTGGTGCCCGAGACGCTGCCCGCCGAGCGGCTGCTCGACCAGCTGCGCCGCCTCCAGCCGATGGCCATCGTGGTCGACGAGTACGGCGGCACCGCCGGCGTCGTCACCGTCGAGGACATCGTCGAGGAGATCGTCGGCGAGGTGCAGGACGAGCACGACCCCGACGACCACCCCGAGCTGTTCCCGCTGCCGCCGGTCAACGGCCTGCCGGTCTGGGAGGCCGACGGCCGCGCCCGGATCGACCAGCTGGAGCGGATCGGCCTGAACGCCCCGGACGGTCCGTACGAGACCCTGGCCGGCCTGGTCGCCGACCTGCTCGGCAAGCTCCCCGAGGTGGGCGAGCAGGCCGAGCTGCCCGGTTGGCGGTTCACCGTGACCGGTGTCGACCGCCACCGCACCACCGAGGTCCGGGTGGAGCGCACCACCGCGCCCGCGCGCTTCGACGAGGACCGGGAGGAGGGCCGATGACCGCCCTGCAACTGGCCGTCGCGCTGCTGCTCCTGCTCGGCAACGCCTTCTTCGTCGGCGCCGAGTTCGCCGTGGTGTCGGTGCGCCGCAGCCAGATCGAGCCGCTCGCCGAGGCCGGGCACAAGCGCGCCCGCACCGTGCTGCACGCGCTGTCCAACGTCTCGGCGATGCTGGCCGCCGCCCAGCTCGGCATCACGGTCTGCTCGCTGGGCCTCGGCGCCCTCGCCGAGCCGACCATCGCCTCGCTGCTGGAGGGCCCGTTCCACGCGATCGGCGTCCCGTCCGGCCTGATGCACCCGCTCTCGTTCGGTATCTCGCTCGCCCTCGTGGTCTTCCTGCACATGGTGTTCGGCGAGATGGTGCCGAAGAACATGGCCATGGCGGGCCCGGAGAAGGCCGCGCTCTGGCTCGGCCCGCCGCTGGACCGGCTGGCCCGCTGGCTCGCCCCGGTGATCCGGGCGCTGAACGCCTCCGCCAACGGCATCCTGAAGCTGTTCCGGGTGGACGCCAAGGACGAGGTCGAGTCGGTCTTCACCACCGAGCAGCTGATGTACCTGCTGGCGGACTCCCGGGACGCCGGGCTGCTCGACGAGAGCCGCCAGGAGCGCCTGGAGGACGCCCTGGAGCTGGGCCGCCGCCCGGTCACCGAGGTGCTGCTCAAGCCCGAGCAGCTGGTCACCGTGGACACCAAGGCGACCGCCGCCGAGGTCGAGGAGCTGGCGCTGCGCACCGGCTTCTCGCGCTTCCCGGTCACCGACGGCGACCCGGCCGGCCACGGCTACCTCGGCTACGTCCACCTCAAGGACATCCTCGACGTGGACGACCCCTCGGCACCCGTCCCGGCCCGCCTGTGGCGGCCGATCACGGTGCTGCGCGGCAGCCTCCCGCTGGACGACGCCCTCGGCGCGATGCGCCGGGCCACCTGCCACCTGGCCGCCGTGCTGGACCAGGACGGGCGCACGCTCGGCGTGGTCATGCTGGAGGACGTGCTGGAGGAGCTGGTCGGCGAGATGCACGACCCGGACCACCGCGCCACGGCCTGACGCCCGTCGGCCGGCGCCTCCCCGGAGAGTTCCGGCTTTCGCCGACGGCGTGTCCGCTCCTGGCGATTCTGCCCTGAGCATGCACCCGTTCCCATGCCGGCCACCCTGGTAGCAGGGTGGTCGGCATGAGACTTCTCCTGCTGGGTGGAACCGGGTTCGTCGGACGGGTCGTCGCCGAGGAGGCGCTGGCCAGGGGCTGGGAGGTGACGGCCCTCAACCGCGGCACGCAGCCCGCGCCCGGGGGCGTCCGGGTGCTGACGGGCGACCGCACCGCGCCGGACGGCCTCGCGGCGCTCGGCACGGGGGAGTGGGACGCGGTGGTGGACACCTGGTCCTGGGCCCCCGCGGCGGTGCGCGACAGCGCCCGCCTCCTGAACGGCCGGGTCGGCCACTACGCCTACGTCTCCAGCCGGTCGGTGTACGACTACCCGCTGGTGGCGGGGGCCGGCGAGGCCGCGCCGGTGGTCGCCTCCTCCCCGGACCTCACCGGCGAGGTGCCCTACGCCGAGGCCAAGCGCGGCGCGGAGCTGGCGCTGGAGGCGGAGTTCGGCGGGCGGGCGCTGCTCGCCCGGGCCGGGCTGATCATCGGCCCGCACGAGGACATCGGCCGGCTGCCCTGGTGGCTCAACCGGATCGCCGAGGGCGGCCCGGTGCTCGCCCCCGGGCCGCGCGACCTGGCCCTCCAGTACATCGACGTGCGCGACCTCGCGGCCTGGCTCCTGGACGCCTCGGCGGCCCGGCTCGGCGGCCCGTACAACCTGGTCGGCCCGTCCGGCCACGCCACCATGGGCGAGCTGCTGGAGGCCTGCGTACGGGCCACCGGCTCGGACGCCGAACTGCGCTGGACGGACCCGGAGCGGATCCTCGCGGCGGGCGTCGAGCCGTGGACCGAGCTGCCGATCTGGCTGGCGCCCGGCGAGCTGTACGACTTCCTGCACACCGGCTCGGTCGAGCGCGCGCTCGGCGCCGGGCTGCGCTGCCGCCCGGTCGCCGAGACCGTCGAGTCCACCTGGGCCTGGCTGCGGTCCATCGGCGGCAGCGCGCCGCAGCGGAGCGACCGGGTCAGGGTCGGGCTGGACCGGGAGCGGGAGGCCGCGCTCCTCAGGGGCTGAGCAGGGGGCCGGTGCGGGGATCAGCTCCGGCCGTCGATCAGCTCCCCGTACGCCTGGACGAGGTCCGGCAGCCGCAGGGTGGCCAGGTCCTCCCGGCCCGGCGGCTCGCGCAGCAGCGTCAGCCGCAGGTCCCGGTAGGCGCAGGACTTCTCGTACAGGGTGCGGATGAACCGGCCGTTGCCCAGCTCGTCGATCCAGCCCTCGCGGACCACGTGGGTGCAGATGCTGGCCAGCTCCTCGGCGGCGTCCTCGTCCCAGCCGTCGCCGTCCCGGCCGGCCAGCGCGGCGCCGATCGCGGTCAGCTCGCCGGGGCGGTAGCTGGGGAAGTCGACCCGGGTGGTGAAGCGGGAGTTGAGGCCGGGGTTGGTGGCGAGCAGCCGGTTCATGCCCTCGGGGTAGCCGGCCAGGATCACCACCAGCCGGTCCCGGTTGTCCTCGGCGCGCTTGAGCAGCACCTGGAGCGCCTCGTCGCCGTACGCGTCGCCCTTGGTGTAGCCGGAGTTGGAGAGGCTGTACGCCTCGTCGATGAACAGCACGCCGTCCAGCGCGGAGTCGATCAGCTCGTTCGCCTTCACGGCCGTCTGGCCGAGGAACTCGCCCACCAGGTCGGCGCGTTGGGCCTCCACGAGGTGGTCTCCGGAGAGCAGGCCGAGGGCGTGGAAGACCCGGCCGAGGATCCGGGCCACGGTGGTCTTGCCGGTGCCCGAGGGGCCGGAGAAGACGAAGTGGCGCTTCGGCGGCTGGACGGGCAGGCCCTGCTCGGCCCGCAGCCGCGACATTCTCAACTGGGCGGACAGCGCCCGCACCTGGCGCTTGACCGGCTCCAGGCCGACCATCAGGGAGAGTTCGGCCAGGGCCGCGTCCAACTCCCGTTCGTCGCCGGCGGACCGGAGCTCCGGCACGGCGGCGGTCCGGGGCTGCACCCGGCCGAGGGCGGGCAGCGGCGGTACGGCGGGGCCGGTCGGGGCGCCCGAGCCGGAGCGCTCTCCGGCGGCCTGCGGAGCGCCGTCGGCCGGGGCGCCGTCCAGCCGGGCGCCGCCGGTCGCGGTCCCGTCCAGCAGGGCGCCGCCGGCCAGGGCCCCGTCCGCCGGGGGGCCGTCCACCAGTCCGGCGTCCACCGAGGGTCCGCCGCCGTTCGACGCCAGGCCGTTCGACAGCAGGCCGTTCGACAGCAGGTCGTTCGACAGCCCGCCGGGCACTCCGTCGCTCGACAGCCCGTCGCCGGGGACGGTCGCGCCGCCAGGCCCGGCCGCGTCCGCGAACTCCTCCCCGTACCCGGGCAGTTCGGGGTATCCGGCGTCGTCCGGGTAGCCGGGTTCGGCACCCGGCCCGCCCGGTGCGGCGGCGTCGGCCGCACCCGGGCTCCCGCCCGCCGTCAGCCCGTCCGCGAGCCCGTTGGCGAGCCCGTCCGCGATGGCGTCCACGAGGCCGTCGGCGAGCGCGTCCTCGGCCGAGATGGCCGTCAGCCGGGTCGCGGTGTCCATGAACGCCGGGTCCGCCCGGTGCACCGCCCGGTAGAGCGGCAGCGCCGCGGCGCTGCGCCCGGCCCCCTCGTACGCCCGGGCCAGCCAGTACCGCAGCTCCTTGCGCTGCGGCTGCTCGGAGCGGCAGCGGGCCAGCGAGGCGGCCAGCGGGGCCTGCGCCTGGGCGCACATGTCGAGGCGCACCCGCGCCATGCCGGCGAACAGCCCGGCCTCGATGCCGAGCAGCGGGTCGTCCAGCAGGCGGTCGGTGTCCCGGATCAGCTGCTCCCAGTCCTTGAGCAGGTAGGACCGGCAGGCGTACAGGAAGCGGGCGGACGGGTCCTCGCTGGGCGCCGGACACTGCTCCAACGCCCGGTCCAGCTCGGCGAGGTGGCGGCCGTCCAGCCAGTGCGAGGCGTGCGCCAGCGCGAGGTCGCGGGCGTCCTCCAGCACCGGCTGCACCCACCAGCCCAGCCAGTACCAGGAACTGAGCGGCCGTCGGTGCAGTCGCCGCTGCTCGCCGAACCGCTTCTGGTTGCGGTACATGGCCAGCAGCGCGGCCGAGGTGTCGCTGCGCAGCGCGTGCAGTCCGAGCCAGGCGTCGGCCATGCCCGGGTCCAGCCGGACGGCGGCCCGGAACTCCTCCTCGGCCCGGGTGTACGCACCGGCCGTGTACGCGTCCATGGCGCGCAGCCAGGCGCGGTCGGCGAGCCGGTCGGGCCCGCCCGCCGTGCTGTCGGAACTGTCCACCGTCGTCACTCACGCCCCCCGCGGTGCGGCCCGGGGCTCGGCCGGCGGGTTGCCTGCGCCTAGCCTGGCCGGTGGTCGTCGACCCCCTGTGGCGCAACTGCGCCTGCCAGGAATCGTACCGGCGCGGCGCTGATCCGGAAGGGTGCCGCACAGGGGCAAATGCGATCGCACGAGCGGCCGTTGAGCGGCCGGGCGACGAAACGGGCGGCGGGGGAGCGGGTTTCGGAAGGGGACCGGACGGCGTCCCCGGCTCACGGGGGAACAAGCCGGGGGCGCCGGGTCCGAGGCAACCGGAATCTGGTGTTCCGGTGGCTGAGGAGAACCTAGATCCTGGCGATGTCGCAGGTCAAGGCGTTGGTTGAAGATTCACCGACGGTGTCCGGGGCGATCCGGCCGGTCACCCCGTCGACCCGCGTCACGGCGTGCGGACGGCTCGGATCGGCGGCGAAATGCGCCGATTCGGCCCGGGCCCAGCCCGCCCAGAACTCGGCCAGTTCCGGTCCGTCCCGCTCCTCCCCGCGCCGCCGGGCCGAGACGGCGTCCAGCTCCATCCAGATCACCCGGGCCAGCCACGGCCGCACCGCCCGCCGCCCGGCGCCGACCCCCTCCACCAGCACCACCGGGGCGGCCGGCACCGCGGCCGCGCCCGCGAAGCGGCGCAGCGTCCAGTCGTACACCCGGTACTCGGCGTCCCGCCCGGCCGCCAGCGGCTCCAGCACCTGCTCGCGCAGCCGTCCGGTCCATCCGAAGGGCTCGCGGTGGGTGGCCAGGTCGTCGAGGTGGACCACCGGGGCCCCGCCGAGCGCCGCCGCCAGCCGTCCGGCGAAGGTGGTCTTGCCGGAGCCCGCGTGGCCGTCCACCGCGACCAGCCGCACCGGCCCGCAGGAGGGCGGCAGCGCTCGCAACTCGGCCGCGAGCGCGGTCAGCCGGTCGTCCGGAGCGGGCCGGAATCGGGTCGGGAGGGGTTCGGATACAGCCACAACGTCAACCCTACGGTGCCGTAGCCCGCCACTGCGTCCAGTTCATATGTGCAGGTCGTGACGGCAGCGCGGGTTTCGGGCATACTCGCCTTCGCCACGACTGTGAACGGCCGTTCACCGCAACCCGGTGCCGGTCGGTCCGACCAGCCACACCCACGCCGGACCGGCCGACACCTCGGTCCCGCGCCCCGATCGAGGAGGCGACCACCGCCATGACCCCCTCCCCTGTGAAAGCCGTGGAGCGCCAGCTGCCCACCGAGGAGGCCCGCGAGCTGCTGGGCCTCACCCGGGACCTGGTCCAGCGCGAGCTCCAGCCGCGCGCGGCGGAGGACGAGGCCGCCGGCCGCTTCCCGCGGGAGGTCTTCCGCACCCTCGGCGAAGCCGGCCTGCTCTCCCTCCCGTACGACGAGAAGTACGGCGGCGGCGACCAGCCCTACGAGGTGTACCTGCAGGTGCTGGAGGAGCTCGCGGCCGGCTGGCTGGCCGTCGGCCTCGGCGTCAGCGTGCACACCCTGTCCTGCCACGCGCTGGCCACCTTCGGCACCGACGAGCAGCGCGAGACGTGGCTGCCCGCCATGCTCTCCGGCGAGCAGCTCGGCGCCTACTGCCTCTCCGAGCCGCAGTCCGGCTCCGACGCGGCCGCGTTGCGCACCCGCGCCGACCTCGACGGCGACACGTACGTGGTGAACGGCACCAAGGCGTGGATCACCCACGGCGGCCAGGCCGACTTCTACAGCGCCCTGGTGCGCACCGGCGTCGACGGCCCCAAGGGCATCAGCTGCCTGCTGGTCCCCGGCACCCAGCAGGGCCTGTCCGCGGCCCCGCCGGAGCACAAGATGGGCATGTGGTCCTCGCCGACCGCGCAGCTGCACTTCGACGGCGCCCGGGTGCCCCGCGAGCGGCTGGTCGGCGAGGAGGGACAGGGCTTCCAGATCGCGCTCGCCGCGCTGGACTCCGGCCGCCTCGGCATCGCCGCCTGCGCGATAGGGGTGGCCCAGGCCGCGCTCGACCTCGCCGTCGACTACGCCCGCACCCGGCGCCAGTTCGGCCGCCCGATCGCCGAGTTCCAGGGCCTGTCCTTCATGCTCGCCGACATGGCCACCCAGATCGAGGCCGGCCGCTCGCTCTACCTCTCCGCCGCCCGGCTGCGGGACGCCGGCCGCCCGTTCTCCAAGGAGGCGGCGATGGCCAAGCTGTTCTGCACCGACGCGGTGATGCGGGTGACCACCGACGCCGTCCAGGTGCTCGGCGGCTACGGCTACACGCAGGACTTCCCGGCCGAGCGCTACATGCGCGAGGCCAAGGTGCTGCAGATCGTCGAGGGCACCAACCAGATCCAGCGCCTGGTGATCGGCCGCCACCTCACGAAGGCCTGACGGCCCAGGGCCTGTCCGGCGGGTCCTTGCCGGGTGCGCGACGCCGGGGCACGCACCTCGCCGCGTTGTCGTCGGTCGCCAATGGCCCCCAGCCTTCGGCCGGGAGGTGCCCCCACCGCAGTGGCTCCCTCCTCCGCCTTGCGATG
>NZ_JBHVEU010000367.1:0-9088 GCF_042802075.1 Kitasatospora sp. NPDC057518 | reverse complement strand
ACCCGCGCCACCGTCCACCTGGAATGCGACCGCAAGTCCGAGACCCACATCCGGGCCCTGCTGCTCCAGGCCCTCGCCGGCTCCGGACTCGCCCCCACCGGCCTGCGCGCCCGCCGCACCGACAACGGCGACGCCACCAGCCTGCGGGCCACCGTCGCGATCGCCCGACAGATCGCCCCGGCGCTCGAACAGGTCGTCACCCGGCTGTCCTTGGAGCCCGGCGTACGCGACCTGCACTGGCACCTCGACGACGGCCGCGACGCCGCCGAGCAGCCGACAGCCGGGCACCCGACGACAGCCGCGGAGCCGGCACTCGCCTGAGTACGGCCCGCACCCGGCCGCCCGTCGAAACCACCCCGACCACCCCGACCGAGAGGACACCGCAGTGATCACGGCCCTCGACCACGTCCAGCTCTCCGCACCACCCGGCAGCGAGGCACTGCTGCGCGCCTTCTACGGCGACGTCCTCCAGATGGCGGAGCTGCCCAAGCCCGGGCCGCTGACCGGCCGCGGCGGCTGCTGGTTCGCCGCCGACGGCGGCCGGGTCCGGCTCTACCTCGGCGTCGAGGAGCGCTTCCGCCCCAGTACCAAGGCCCACCCCGGCCTCGCGGTCTGCGAGATCGACGACTTCGCCCACCGGCTCGCCGAACTCGGCGCGCAGGTGGTCTGGGACGACAGCCTGCCGCCCCGGCGCCGCTTCTACACCACCGACCCCGTGGGCAATCTCCTGGAGTTCGTCGAAGCCGCGGCCCCCTGACCGGACGGGGCCCGGTGCGTCACAGCGCGGCTTCCGCCCCGGGTTCGAGCTCGAACTCGGCGTCGTCGGCGTCGTAGTCGTACAGCTCCGCGTACCGACCCCAGTCGATGGCGGTCTCCAGCTGCCGGCGCGCGCCGACCGGGTCGAAGCCGCGCCGCAGCAGGTCGAGGAAGAGGCCCTCGCGCAGGGTGTGGTCCTCGGTGGCCGCCAGGGACTGGACGATGGCGCGCACCAGCGGGGCACGACGGGCGGCCAGCCGGGCGAAGAGCTGCTTGCTGGCGAGGATGTCGGCGGCCGCGAACTCCCGGCCGACGCCGGTGACCGCGATCCGGCCGGCCATGGTGGTGGCCAGGCCCAGCAGGACGGCGGCGTCCACGATCGGCAGGAGGTCGTCCACCTCGAAGTTGAGCTCGTCGGCGATCTCCGCGAGGCTCTCCTCCCCGCCCATCGCGAGCAGGATCTCCAGCAGGCCGGCGAGGCCGCCCACGCTCGCCTGCGGCAGCGGGACGGTGATCGGGGTCTCGACCGGACGGGCGGCCGGTCCGGCGCCGGCGGCCGCGCCCTCCTCCCGCCCGGTGAGGATGCCGTAGACCGTGTCGACCAGCGCCTCGAACTGCGGGGTGCGGCGGTCGCGGGGCCGGGTCAGGTCCACCGTGAGTTCGGCGCGGATCCGCCCGGGGTTGGAGGAGAGCACCAGGATCCGGTCGGCGAGCAGCACCGCCTCCTCGATGTTGTGGGTGACGATCAGGATCGCCTTGACCGGCGCCTCGTGCCCCTCCCACAGGCCCACCAGCTCGGAGCGCAGGTTCTCGGCGGTCAGCACGTCCAGCGCGGAGAACGGTTCGTCCATGAACAGCGCGTCCGGCTCGACCACCAGGGCCCGGGCGAACCCGACCCGCTGCCGCATGCCTCCGGACAGCTCCTTGGGGTAGGCGCCCTCGAAGCCGTCCAGGCCGATCAGGTCGATCGCGTCCAGCGCCCGCCGGCGCCGCTCCTCCTCCCCCACCCCGCGGGCCCGCAGGCTGAGTTCGACGTTCTGCTGGACCGTCAGCCACGGCAGCAGCGCGAACGACTGGAAGACCATCGCCACCCCGGGGTTGGCGGCGGTGAGCGGATCGCCCCGGTAGGAGACGGTGCCGGACGACGGGGCGATCAGGCCGGCCAGGCAGCGCAGCAGGGTGGACTTGCCGGAGCCGGACTTGCCGAGCAGGGCGACGATCTCGCCCTCGACCAGGCGCAGGCCGATGTCCTCCAGCACCGGCAGGGCCCGCCCGTCGGGGGTGGTGAAGGTCTTGGTCACGCCGACCGCCTCGACGATCGGGGTGTGGACGGTGCTGGTGGTCATCGCGCTCCCTCGGTCCTCGGCCTCTCGGTCCCTCTGTCTCGCTGTCCCGCTGTCTCGCCGTCCCTCGGTCTCTCGGCCCCTCGGTCAGAGTGCGTAGCGGGTGTCGGCGATCCGGTAGAGCCTGCGCCACAGCAGGCGGTTGAGGGCGACGACGTAGATGCTCATGACGCTGATCCCGACCAGGATCCTCGGGAAGTCGCCGGTGGCGGTGGCGGCGGTGATGTAGGCGCCGAGCCCGGTCGCGGTCAGGTGGTGGGATCCGTAGTCGACGACCTCGGCGACGATGGAGGCGTTCCACGCACCGCCCGCCGCGGTGATCCCGCCGGTGACGTAGTACGGGAAGACCGCCGGCAGGATGAACGCGCGCCACCGCAGCGTCCCGCCCACCCCGAAGCCGGTCATCGCCTCGCGCAGGTCGGAGGGGATGGCGTAGGCGCCGGCGATGACGTTGAACAGGATGTACCACTGCGCGCCCAGGGCCATCAGCAGCACCGCGCCGACGTTCAGCGAGATGCCCAGCGCCACGAAGAGCACCGTGGCGAAGGGGAAGAGGAAGTTCGCGGGGAAGCTCGCCAGCACCTGCACCACCGGCTGGGCGAAGCGGGTGACCTTGGGGTTCATGCCGATCCACACACCGATCGGCACCCACACCACGGTCGCCGCGACGAGCAGGACCACGACCCGGCCGAAGGTGACCGCGCCCAGCCACAGGGCGTGCACGAACTCGCCCAGCCCGACCGTGGCGTCGACGTAGTCCAGGGCCCGCCAGGTGCCGAGCAGCACCACGGCCGTCACCACGCCCGCGAAGAACACGTCCCCGGTCCGCTCGCGCGCCGCCGGAGGGGCCAGCGGGTGCTCGGCCAGGCCGAAGGCCCGGGTGCCGCGGTCGAGCGCCGTGCCGACCGGCCGCAGCGGCCGTCCGAGCAGCTCCGGCACGCTGGAGCGGCGCAGGAGGTCCAGCACGGCGCTGCGCGGCCGCTCGGCGGCCTCCGACTCCTCCACCCGGAACCGCTCCGACCAGGCCACCACCGGCCGCCAGAACAGCACGTTCACCCCGACCACCATCACGACCATCACCGCGATCGCGATGCCCACCTTCCCCAGGTCCCCCTCCTGGATCGCGGCGGCGGCGTAGGACCCGATGCCCGGCAGGGCGTACTGGTGCCCCAGGACCCTGATCGACTCGGACGCGGCGAGGAAGAACCACGCCCCGCCGAAGCTCATCATCCCGTTCCACACCAGCGGGATCATCCCGCCGGGCACGTCCAGCTGCCAGAACCGCTGCCACTTGGTCAGCCGCATGACCCGGGACGCCTCGTCCAGCTCCCCGGGCTGGCTGGTCAGCGAGGCGTAGAAGGCGAACGTCATGTTCCACGCCATCGACGTGAAGATCGCGAAGATCGACGCGCACTCCAGCCCCAGCGTGGAACCGGGGAAGAGGTTGATGAACGCGGTCACGGTCACCGACAGGAACCCCAGCACGGGCACCGACTGGAGGACGTCCAGCACCGGCAGCAGCACCTTCTCCGCCCGCCGCATCCGGGCCGCGGCCGTGGCATAGACGAAGGTGAACAGCACGGAGACGACGAGCCCCACGAACATCCGCAGCAGGGACCGCACCGCGTAGTACGGCAGGTCCGACGGGTCGGTCGACACCGTGGACGGCGCCTGCTCCGGCAGGAACGGCGCGTCCAGCGACGGGGCCAGCCGCAGCAGGCCGTACAGCAGCCCCACCAGCGCCGCCGTCACCAGCACGTCCACCCAGCGCAGTGCCGGGCGCCGCCACACGCCGCGGGAAGGGAACCCGCCCTCGCCCGACATCCGCACCACCCTCCGAAGCCCCTGGTCACCGCCGTCCGCGCCACTGAACCACGCCCGGTCCGCCGGACCGCCCATCCCCGGGCGCGCGACGGGGGCGCTCACCGACACGGACCAATGCCCCGGGGCCGACGAGGACGCCCACCGGCGCCGCCGAGCGGGTTCTCCGCGCGGAGGGTGCGGCGTCGGACTACGCGGTGGTCTCGCCGGCTCCGGTCGGTGCGCTGTCCAGGCAGCAGCGGACGAAGTCCTGGACGACGGGGTTGGCGTCGTCGGCGGGCGCCCAGGCGATGCCGACCCGGCTGGGGCTGACGCCGCTGACGGGCCGGTAGGTGATGCCGGGGCGGGCGTAGAAGCGGGCGGAGGATTCGGGGGTGAGGGCGATGCCGTAGCCGTTGGCGATCGCGCTGAGCCAGGCGTCGGGCTGGTCGGTGACGGCGCCGATGCGGACGGGGTGGCCCTCGCGTTCGTCGGCGGCCAGCCAGTACTCCCGCCACCAGCCCGTCTCCGGCGGGGCGGCCACGAACGGCTCGTCCCACAGGTCCCGGAAGGGGATCACGTCACGCGCGGCGAGCGGGTGGGCCGCGGGGAGCGCGATCCAGCGGGGCTCGGCGAACAGCACCTCCACGCGCAGATTCTCCCGGCCCGGGAAGGGCACCCGCAGCAGGGCGGCGTCGACGTCTCCGTCGGCGAGCCCGGCGGTCGGGTCCGACCACGAGGCCTGCCGCATGTCGACCCGCCATCCCGGCCGGCGGCGGGCGAACTCCGCGATGATCCGCTGGGTGGTCTCGTTGGCGGCGCTGGCCATGAAGCCGACCCGCAGCACGCGGGCCGCCCGGTCGGCCGTGCTCTTCGTCTCCCGCAGCGCCCGGTCCCAGTCGGCCAGCAGGGCGGGTACCCGCGCCAGCAGCGCCCGGCCCGGTTCGGTGAGGGCCATGCCGGCCCGGGAGCGCGTGAACAACGGCACGCCGAGCTGGGTCTCCAGCTGCCTGATCTGTTTGGTCAGCGCCGGCTGGGACACGAACAGTCGTTCCGCCGCTCGGGTGAGGCTGCCTTCCTCCGCCACGGTGGCGAAATAGCGCAACAGCCGGGTGTCGACATCCATTCCATCAGGTTATAGAAGCAGGTATTGGACGCAAGTCCGGGGGCTCACCGAGAGTGAATACAGCCAAGCGGGCCGCGGGAACGGGCACGGCGCCACAACCATGCGATGCCCCCGGCTCCTACCGCACCCTCTCCTGAACGGTCCATATCCATGCACGTCGCCTACATGGTCGTCACCGTCGTCACGATCGTGGCCAATGCCGGGATCGCCATCGCGGACTTCGCGAAGGCCGAATTCGTCCTGGCCAATTCGGCCGAGGTCAACCTCCCGAAGTCCTGGCTCCCGAAGCTCGCCGCGCTGAAGGCCGCGGGGGCCGTCGGGCTCGCCGTCGGGCTCCTGGGTGTACGGGCCGTCGGCGTGGCCGCCGCGATCGGCCTCGTGCTGTTCTACGCCGGTGCCATGGCGGCCCACGTCCGTGCCCGCGTGTTCTACAACATCGCCTTTCCCGGCGCCTATCTCGCGCTGGCCGGCGCTTCTCTCGGGCTCGCCATCGCCCGGTGATTAATCATTTCTCTCCACGGCTTCCGGTCGATACGGTCGGATCGGCATTGCGCGAGGTCCGCACGGCCCGCGCGGCCGGGACACTTCCCGGCCGGTGCGAGCGCCTTCGTCCACGTACTTCGGCCCGCGGCCGCAGCGGTCCCGGAACGGGCGCGGTCGGCGCCGAGAAAGGATGTCTCCCCATGAGTGGGACCACACATCACAACCCCGGACTCAGCGCCCTGCGCGACCGGGTGACCGCTCCGTCGTCGATCGCGCTGCCCACGGCCGGGGACGGGCTCACCTGGAGACCCGTCACCGCCGACGACATCGGCCTGGTCCTCGACCTGGCGCGTGCCGCCGGAAGGGTCGACCACCCGCGGTCGCTGGTGACGAGGGACGAGCTGGAGGAGGAGTTCGGCAGCGAGGTCTTCGACCCCGAGCGTGACGCGGTGATCGCCGTCGACACCGCCGGGCGGGCCGTCGCCTACGGGTCGGCCGTGGCCCCGGCGGCCCAGGAGACGGTCGTCTGGGTGGAACTCGACGGAACGGTGCTCCCGGACCGCCGGGGCGAGGGCATCGGCACGGCGCTCCTGGCGTGGCAGGAGGCCCGTGGGCTTCAGCACCTCGCGGCGAGCGAGGCCACGCTGCCGGGCTGGCTCGCGTCGAGCGCGCAGGACCACGCCACCCCCGCGATCCGGCTCCTGGAGGCACACGGCTACGAGCGTGCCCGGTGGTGGCTGGAGCTGGAGCGCGACCTCGCCGCCCCGGTCGCCGAGCCGCCCTCGGTTTCGGACGTACGGCTCGTGCCGTACGGGGAGGAGTGGACGGAGCGGGCCAGGTCCGCGATGAACGACGCCTTCCGCGACCACTGGGGCAGCCAGCCCGTCACCGCCGCGGAGTGGGCCTCCGGCGACCGGCTGGAGGCGTTCCGCCCCGACCTGTCGCTGCTCGCCGTCACCCCGGACCCGCACGGCGGCGAACGCGTCGTCGGATTCGTCTTCGTCGACGTGGCGCCGGACGAATGGCCGCTGCGCGGCGGCCCGTTCGGCTACGTCACGGCCGTCGGCGTGCGGCGGGAAGGGCGGGGGCGGGGGCTGGCCCGCACGATGCTGGCCCACGTACTGCGGGCGCTGCGGGCCGACGGACTCGGCCGTGCCGTGCTCGACGTCGACGCCGAGAGCCCCACCGGCGCCCTCGGGCTGTACCAGAGCCTCGGCTTCACGGTCACCGACCGCGCGGTCACGCTCGCCAAACGCTTCTGACCCGCCGTTCCGACCCGCCCCGGTCCCGGCCACTACGAGGAGAAAGCACCCGACGTGTTCCCTACCCCCATCACCGACTTCTGGCTGACCCCCTCCGCCACGAGCCGGCTCCTCCACGACGACGGCTCCTTCACCATCACCGCCGACGCCGCCCTGGAGGAGGACGAACGGCTCACCGTCCTCACGACGACCGACGGGAGGACGCGCGTCCTGCTCACCCCGGCGGTCGCCGGGGTCCTGGGTCTGGACGACGCACAGCCGGTCGACGAGGCCGGCTTCCGGCAGCGGCTGGAGAAGTCCGGCATCGCCCTGCACGGCGCCGACCACCTCTTCTACTTCACCGACGAGGCCCACGAGGCGCTGCTCGGCGAGCCGGACGACCCCTCGATCCGCCCCCTCACCGAGGCCGACGCGCCGGCCTTCGCCCGGTTCGAGGAGGCGGCGTCCGAGCAGGACCTCGACGACGCCTCCGTCGAGCTGGACCACTGGGCGGTCTACGGAGCCTTCGAGGACGGGCAGTTGGTGTGCGTGGCCAGCATGTACCCGTGGGACGACGCACCGCTGGCCGACCTCGGCGTCCTGACGCTCCCGCCCTACCGGGGCAAGGGCCACGCCCGACGCCTCGTACGCGCGATCTCCCGGCACGCCCTCGCGCGGGAGCACCAGCCGCAGTACCGCTGCCAGCTCGACAACCACGCCTCGGTGGCGGCGGCCGGCTCGGCCGGGCTGACCCGGTTCGGCACCTGGGACACCGTCTCCCCGGACTCGCCCGCATAGGCTCCGCCCACCCGGCGACCCGCCGAATCCCTCCGCCGCCCTGGTGAGCACACCGGGCCCACCGGCCCGCACCGGGGCGGCACCGGCGGGGCGATAATTCCGGCTGGTCTCCGCAACCCGCCTGTTAGGCTCCGCGGGTGTTCATCGTGATGTTCATCTGACGGTCCTGGGTCCCTCCCGCCCAGGTTCTGATCCGTCGAGGGTGCGGTTCCGCATGCCCTCCGGACTTCGATCACCGTCAGACGTCGGCGGCCGCGCACACGACTCCGGCCGCGCATCATCGGAGCCTCCTCATGCTCGCAGTGCTTCTCCTTCCCGGCGCGCTTCGCGCCTTCCTCCCCGCCCTGGTCGCCCGGTCCGCCCTGGCGATGGGCGGCCTGGCCCTCCTCCTCGCCGTCCAGGCCAGTACGGGTTCGTACTCCCAGGCCGGCTTCGCCACAGCGACGTTCGGGATCGCCAACGTCGTCGCCGCCCCCTGGCGCGCCCGGGCCGTCGACCGGCTCGGGCAGCGGATCGCGCTCACCGCCATGGCGGCAGGCCAGGCCTCGGGATTCGTCGCCCTCGCGCTCATCGCGGGCGCCGAGGGCGTCCCGGATGCCTGGTTCCTTGTCCTCGGCGCGGTGGTCGGCCTGACGGCGCCGCCCCTGGGGGCCGCGATGCGCATGGTCTGGGCGTCGCTCACGACGGCCGGCGACCAGCGGACGAAGGCGTTCAGCATCGACGCGGTCTGCGAGGAACTCCTCTTCGTCGGCGGTCCCGTCGTCATCACCGCGGTCATCGTGGCCACGTCTCCCGCCACCGGACTCTGGGTGACCGCCGCCACGGTCTTCCTCGGCACCGCGGCGATGACGTCCAGCGCGTCGTCGGGGGCGCTGCGCGGAACCGGAGGGGGTGTCGCACGGGGTGACCGCCCGCTCCAGCAGCCGGGATTCGCACGGGTGTTGACCGTCCTCGTGGGCGTCGGCGGCGTGCTCGGCGTCGCGGAGATCGCGGCGCCGGCCGTCGCCGCGCAGCGTGACGCCGTCGCGGCCTCGGGCTGGCTCCTGGCGGCCTTCGCCGGCGGAAGCGCCCTCGGCGGGTTCCTCTACGGGCAGCTGAAGCTCACGTCGGGCATCGGCGCGAGGCTGTTCACCCTGTGCACCGGCATGGGGCTCGCCGCGGTGCTCGTGTCCCAGCTGCACCCGCTCGGTCTCTTCGCCGCAGGCCTCGCCCTCGTCGGCCTCTTCCTCGCCCCCTCCCTCATCACCGGGTACCTCATCGCCGACACCGTCGTCCCGGAGTCCGGCCGGACGGAGGCGTCGACCTGGATCAACACCTCCGTGAACCTCGGCGCCTCGCTGGCGTCCGCCGCGGCCGGAGTCGTCATCGACGAGTCCGGCGGCTGGTTCGCCCTCCTGCTCGTGGGAGCGATCGCTCTCGCTCTCGCCACGGCCGCGCCGTTCGCACGACTGCGCGAGATGGAGCGGCCCGCGGCCCCCGCTCCCGATCGTTGCGAGAACGGCTGACGATCCCGTTGGCGTCGCCGACACCGGGCCCGGACC